>JBFZBH010000202.1:0-7564 GCA_041308525.1 Phycisphaerae bacterium
AATAGCCCCAAGGGGATTCCGCCAAGTAAAACTTGGCTTGAACCCAAATCCGCATAAGGCGGATTTCCATAGGGGCTCTGCCCCTCTGGTCCGCCGTTGGCGGTCACCCCGACGACGTGGAAAAATTCTTTTTCCACACCTTTTTAGGGTTCGAATCCGCCTTTGTCCGTCATTGTTCAAAGTTTATTCTGCCAGATATGGTTTGTCCGGATATGTAACACAATAGCCCCAAGGGGATTCGAACCCCTGTTGCCGGGTTGAAAACCCGGTGTCCTGGGCCTGCCTAGACGATGGGGCCGGTAAGCCTACGGTGGTTAATTTTACGCTATAAGGGGATAATGTAAAACTAAAAAACCGAAGGCAGACATACGAAAATAGACAACTAATCGAGGCTGATAGCTTCGACGGGACAGGCATCGACGCACACGCCGCAGTCAATACACAGTTCCGGGTTGATTTGAGCCTTTCCATCTGTCATCTTAATTGCATCGCTGGGGCACTCTGGAACACAGGTTTCGCAGCCTGTGCAGGTTTCCTTGTTCACAATTGCGGGCATTGAAAAAATCCTTTCAAAAAAGTCAGTTAGTATTTTACCGAAGAAAGCCGGAATAATACAAAATTATAAATATTTTACAATAGAAATTTTTCGATGTTCGATGTTTTGGGGAAATATAGGGGGAAGCTGCGGAATTTTACTGGGTTGTGGCCGCGGGCTTTGTGAAGGGTGCGAGTTTGTTCGGATCTGTTTTGTTGGCGTCGGGGACGGCTGGCTTGTTGATAGCGGGGGGTGTAATCTTGCTGCTATCGGGGACGGTTGTCTTATTGGCGTCGGGGAGGGTAATTTTATCAGTGCCGGGGAGAGTAATCTTATTGCTGTCGGGGACTGCAATCTTGTTGCTATCGGGGACTGCAATCTTGTTGCTATCGGGGACTGCTGTTTGGGTCTTTAGAGGCTCCGGCTCATAGGCTGTGGCGCCGAAGGAAACGGCCATCTCGCGGACCGTTTTGTTTGTGTCAAATTTTGCGGTCCATTCGAGGACATTGCTGAATCTCAGGTTGTTTTTCGCAAGGACGTACAGGGCTGTGAGGCGGCAGGGCCAGTGGGAATCGCTGAGATTTTCTGAGATTGCTTTTTGCATTCTTTCGTCGGGTGAAAAGTCTGTCATGATTCCTGTTACCAGGGTCTTTGTTGTCCATTCGTCTGTCCTCAATACTTTCACAAGTGCTGACCTGATTGCATTGGTCATCCAGTCTTCATAGGATGATTGATAGAAAACCCTGCCTTTGGCAATATCATTTTGCTCTGCGAGGAGTCCTGCCAGGAGCGTGGCGGTCGTAACTTTTTGACCTTCCTGTCCGCTGGCGAGCGACTCGATTTCCCGCCTGATGACCATAGCGCTGATTTTTACGGGCTGGCGGCTGATACGATAAACGATGGGTTTTATGTCGGCGAGCTTGTTGATTGGCACTTTGCCGTCTGTAATTACGGGGTCAAGGTAAAGCGTGAATTCAACGCCTACGGATGCCTGCGGGTGCCTTATAAGAATCTGTCGAAGCTGGCCTGTAAAGAGATTGAGCGGGATGACGATGCTTTTTCCCGGCTCGATTGGCACAGTGGGCTGATATTTCATAACGATAAGGTTTGGAATGTTTTTCTCAATGTCTCCTTTTATGGCGGCATCGATTCTGATATTGCCGGAGAAAAAGCTGTTGTCTGAAATAACCAGTGGCTCTGCAGAATTATTTTTTATGATGATGGATGCGCCGAAATCTTTTCCGTAAGCGAAACGTGTGCCTCTGAGGTTCAGCTCGGCCTTGAGTATTTTGTCGGGGGTGGTGAAAACGGGGACCAAAGGCCGATTCAAAGTGGTTTGTAGCGCATCAACGATAGTCTCATTATCAAGTGCGGGGAGGTATGTTTCGCCGTTTTCTGCCATCAGCTGTTTAGCTATTTCAGCTTCAAAGGAGCCGGGGTCTTTGCTGATGCAGCTTTTAAGCGTAGTAATCACGGTATCTTTCTGGTTTTCAGCGAGCTGGATGCGAGCTTTAACCAATTCAGCCACCTGGTTATCCGGGAATTTTTCGGCAAGCGCCTTTGCAGCCTGCTGCTGATTGTTTATGAGAAGCGAGTATGCCAGATAGGAG
The DNA here is from genome assembly GCA_041308525.1 of Phycisphaerae bacterium. Classification (GTDB taxonomy): domain Bacteria; phylum Planctomycetota; class Phycisphaerae; order Sedimentisphaerales; family Anaerobacaceae; genus Fen-1359. Next base: position 2,146 of record JBFZBH010000202.1, read on the forward strand.
GAGATTATTGGCGAGTTCGGCTCTAATTTGTCGGCCTCTTTTGCCCATATAAGGGACTGGTTCGGATCGGGTTTTACAAAGCAGTAAAACCAGGCAAGCTCTCTGCTAAATTTTGCTTTGGTAAAATCGCCTTCGGTCTCTTTTACAGCGAAGTAATTTGATTTTGCCTTCTTTTCTGCGCTTTCGAAAAGCTTTTTTCCTTTTTCGGCATCGCCGGTCTTTATGGCGGCTTTTGCGGCGATTGCTTCGAGGAGAAAATCGAACTGACCTATTTGCTGCAGGTTTTTTGCAAGCTGTTCGCACTTATAAATGCTTCTTTCGCTGTTATAAGCACTCAATGCCCACGGAAGATATACGTATGCGGGAAGCGGTCTGGATGGATATAAATAATTGTAGAGGTCACTGCAGTATTGATAGGCATCCGAAGAGGTCTGATAAAGCTCAAGGAGGCGGGCACTTTCTGCAAAAGATAGTGCATTATCAAGGTCCAGAGGATTTTCTCCCATGATGAGTCTTAGATGTTCCATCATTCCGAGGGGGTTTATTGCGTCGGGTACAAGTTCTGTCAGTTTTTCGAGAGCAGTCCTGTTGAGTTTATTATCATTATAAGCACGAATAAAAAGACCTATGGCGTTGGCATCCGAAACTTCTATCCGAAGGAGGGCCAAAGAAGTAAGAATCTCTGAATCAAAATATGAGTTTTTGCCCTGTGCACTTTGCATCAACGAAACCAGCATCTGCTCACGTTCCTCCCTGTTGTTGGTTTTATTGAGGAGATATGAGACGGTGTCTCTTATGACTTCTGTTTCGGTTCGATAATCGAGGTTTTCGAACAGAAGCTCACTGATAAGCGATGAATGGTCCTGCTGAGCATACTGCCTGGCAACTTTGAAAAGACACGGCAGTGCGTAGCTGCTGATTTTTCCGAGATCTCTTGCTGCCTTGAAGAAAACGATTGCCTGTTCAGCTTTTGCTGAATTAACATCGCTGCTATTGGCGATTTCATAAGCGATATTGCTGAACAACTGGCTAATCTGTGCATCGGATTCCTGCTGATATGCAGAGGGATTTTGCGGGTGAGCGGCGGCACAGATTAATAAAATAAACAGTCCGGACAGGGGCAAAAGAAAGAACCTTGTCCTCTTTTCAGACTGATGTTGTCGGTTTTTATTCATTATTCAGTTTTCTCCGATTAGATTGCAGCATCCGCAAAGCGGTCATAAACAGCAATTTTTTACGAGAGAATCTATTGACTATATTTCGGTTTTTAAGAGGCCTGACTTAACCGTTATTGGTCCTTAAATTGGTCCTGGGCCAAAGTATCTTCGATGTTTTGTCCCTTTTTAGCGGTTAAAAGGGCGATTTCCTGGATATTGAGGAGCTTTGAGGCCAATAAATATGCCCCTGCTGATACTGGAATGACCAGGGCGAGTCTGAGGATATCGAAACGGTGTTCAGATGGGAAGTTTCTTAAAAGAAATAAAATCAGACCACCAGCGGCAGCCATTGCAGCCGTGGCGGCGGAAGTTTTTAATAAGGTTTTCCAAAAGCCGCAAAGCAGTTCGCCGCCGAGTCTTTTATGGAGTGCGGTAAGGAGAATAGCGACCTGAAGATACGAGCAAAGAGAAGTGGAGAGGGCAAGGCCGCCGGCTTTTAGAAACCATATCAGCACAAGGTTCAGAACAAAATTTACAGCGACGGCTATTAGGCCGCTTCGAAGGGGCATTTTGGAATCCTGTAGTGAATAAAAGGCCCTTGTTACGATATGCTGCATAAAGTAGCCTGTTATTCCCACTGAGTAAAATATAAGCGGCCAGGTCACATAGGGAATATCTTTGGCCTGAAAGTGCCTGATATGGGGGCTGTGAAGAAAAAATCGGTGATGAAAGAATATTTTCGTCAGATTGGCCTGCCAGTGGCGCAAGGAAAGATTAAATTGCCGTTTTCTTTGCGAGCGGCGTATCTGCTCATAACGGGAAATAGGGCAGTGGCAAGGGATATTCCGAAGATGCCGAGGGGCAATTGATATAAATGCTGAGCGAAATTCAGGCAGGATACGGAGCCGCGTTCCATAGGGTATAGAATTTGGTTTCCAAATAGTGTGAAAAATTTACCTTTTTCAACTGAGGCTGAAAACCACCAGGCAATGAGGTCGTCGGCGAGGGTATTAATCTGAGTTACTGAAAGTCCCACGACCATCGGCAGCATCAGCGTAATGATTTTTTTGAAGGGTTTCGTATAGATGTCCCAGGCAAAGTGCAGGCCTGCGCCAGCTTTATATAAAGGAGGCAATTGCACAGCGAACTCAACAGCACCTGCGATAAGGATTGCAACTGCAAGAGTGAAGAGCTGTTTGACGGCGGGCTGGTCGATTGTGTAACCTGCGGGTGAGTTTGCGGGATTGTCCTTGATATGCACAGGAAACATAAATGCAGCGGCCAATGCCCCGCCTATGATGCAGATATTCATAATTATCGGTGCGAGGGCCGGCGCGGCAAAATGGCGATGCACATTTAAAAGCCCTGCAATCACCCCAACAAGACAAATCATAATCATATAAGGAAGCGTAACGGCTGTGAGGTTGAGGGCAAGGCGTGTCTCGCTCGACGTGTAATAATAATTGCGGAGGAGTAAAATGATTACCTCTCCGAGCAGAACTATTCCTGTCAGAACGACAAACAAAGCACTGATAACGGAATTTGCGAGGCGGGCGGCATCAGCCGGAGATTTGTTAAGCTCTTCGCTATAAACGGGAATAAAGGATGCCGAGGCAGCCCCCTCTCCGAAGAGTCGTCTTCCGAGGTTTGGTATTTTAAATGCGATGTTCCAGGCATCGAGGAGTGTGCCAAGCCCGAATACCCACGCATAGACAGTATCCCTGATGAATCCAAGTATCCTGCTGACAGCGGTCAGCAGGGCGATTTGTCTGAATCCTTTGACCATCAGATGGAATTATCCTTCATTTCAAACATTTAGAGCCTCTAACAAAATGACTTCCTTTGCTCCGCAGATTTTCGCAGAAAAAAACATTTTTTCACCACGAAGCACACGAAGGTCACGAAGAGAAAGTATATAATTATTCATCTTCGTGTCCTTCATACAATAATTATAATACAAATCTCTGAATTCCATCCTTAAGCTTTGTAACGTTAAAGTTCAAAAGCAAACCCGTAGATATACCTGCAAGTTTCATATAGGTTAAAACTTGAGATTGATGGATAGGCAGCACCTTATCAACAGACTTCAATTCAACAATCAGTTTACCTTCTACCAGTATATCTATCCGAAAACCACAATCTATTTTGATGCCTTTATAAATTACAGGCATAGCTTTTTGTGTTTCATATTTCAGGCCCGCCTTAGCCAATTCATAAGACAGACATTTTTCATAAACAGATTCCATCAGCCCGGGGCCTAAAGCCTTATGCACTTCCAGGGCACAGCCGATTACTTTGTTCGAAAGTTCATCAAATTCCACAATCGCTCTTTCGCTGTATAGGTCATGAAGAACACGAAGAAAATTTATTTTTTAATCCAACTGTCTTCGTGTTTCTTCGTGCTCTTCGTGGTTCATTTTTACTGTTTTCTTCTTGCCTCGGCATAGCCGGGCGTAATCTGCGGATATATTCTTTCCTACAGATTTCCGCAGATACTCTTATCGTAGTTTCATATTGTTACAGTATCTTAATATATATCGTCTGTGCCGGTTGTTTTGCTCGATATTGAAAAGTCGTAATGCTTTAAGGAAATCATTTAAAATTTGTCGGGCTGAACTCCTAATTCATCGGGGCGAAGCATCTATCATCAGATAAAGAGAGATTCTTCGCTGCGCTCAGAATGACAAATTGCAGCGATTCACTCAGGGCTAAAGGCTAAATGCGATCACAATGACTCGTGGTTCGGGATTCGTGATTCGGAAATGGGAGATGCTTCGACTGCGTCTTAGCATGACAAAATTCTAATAAATTATTTTATATTGGACGTTCTCAATTAAATGTTCGAGGAGAAGGGACGGCGCTGGCCGATGTTGTTCAATAATCCGATGGAAATCATACTGAACAGGAGGCTGGAACCGCCGTAGCTTACAAATGGTAGTGTAATTCCAGTTATAGGCATAAGGCCGACGGTCATACTTATGTTCACAATGACTTGTATAGCAAACATCAGTGTGATTCCTGCTGCGGCGAGTCTTGCGAAGGGGTCGTAGTTATCGCGGGCAATCTCAAGGCCGCAGACAATAATCACCACATAGAGCAAAAGAAGCAAGATGCAACCGATAAAGCCCCACTGCTGGGCAATCATAGCAAATATAAAATCGTTGTGCCTAAAAGGCAGGAAACCATACTTGATGAACGGCCCCTTGCGAAAACCGTATCCTGTAAATCCGCCCGATGCGACGGCGTATTTCGAGCGTATCAAGTGATAGCCCCAGGAATTTTCCCATTCCCTTGTGCTGAAGTTTGCACCGACGAGAATTTTGGCAAGCCTGGGATTTTCCTGTGCAGCTTTTCGGAGATTTTCGCTCTGAAGAAAAACGCTGCTTATCCTGATTCGCTGATATGGTTTAATCATCATCCAGAGCAGGGGGGCTGCAAGAAATGCAAGAAGTATGATTATCAAAAGATGTTTTCCCTTCGCGCCTGCAAGAAAAATCATTGAGAAGAGAATGAGTATTATCAGCAAAACCGTACCCAAATCCGGTTCGAGCAGGATTAAAATCGCAGGCAGAAAAGTAAAAATAAAAGGACCGATTAGCGCGGAAAATTTACGGTAGTTGCTTCTGTATCGCAGATACCAGGCAAGAGCAATGACATAGGCAGGCTTGCAAATTTCCGACGGCTGAATGTTCAGGCCGGTGAAGGGAATTTTAATCCAGGCGTGTATATTACGTGTTTCTTCTATCAGAAAATCCGGAATGTTGAACAGGTATTTATCTACCAATAGAAGTGCGAGCAGGAATATAACGAATGCATAAATAAGAAAGCTTGCAGAACCGAAGCGGCGGTAGCTGAACATATTCACGATTAAAAATGCGGCGAAGCCGACAATGGCAAAGATTGCCTGCTTTTTCCAGTAATTCGACAGCCCTTCAGTGTCGCGGAAATTGCCGGATTCAGCGGGGTGGCCGACTGCATATATAGTAATTATTCCCCAGGCAACAATTGCCAATGTGCTCAGGAGCAAAATGGTGCGAACGAAAACGAGCCTTCCTTTAAAAAAATTTGGCATATAAACCCGAAGATTACCATAAAAAAGCGTGATTTCAATGTTTGAGGTATCGGAAAAGAGGCATTTTTTCCTTAAAAAATAAGGTCTTTTCCGGTTTGAGGCGGGAAGTGTCCTGAAAAGGAGTGTTCTACCCTTGTTTTTTCTGCTAAAAAACGCCATCGGCGTTTTTGGTTAAAATAGGCATTTGGCG
>JBFZBH010000203.1:0-4048 GCA_041308525.1 Phycisphaerae bacterium
TCAGGATGAAACTGGACACCATATATCGGCAAACTTTTATGCTGGATTGCCATAACGATGCCTTCGAATTCACCGGTTTTTTCAAGACACTCCGGCAGTGTAACTGCGCATAAGCTGTGGTAGCGTCCGGCCTGCAGCGGATTTTCGATGCCCTCGAATATCCCCTTTTGATTGTGCATTATTCTCGATGGTTTTCCGTGCATCGGTTCCGGCGCGTGACATATTTGACCTCCGAAATACTGGACAATTACCTGGTGTCCAAGGCACACCCCGAAAATCGGCAGCTTGTCCTTGAAGTAATCCACAGCAGCCAGTGAAACGCCCGCAGTGTCCGGATTGCCCGGTCCCGGAGAAATAACCAGAAGCTGCGGCTTAAGCTCCCCCGCAATTTTTTTAAGCTCATCGATGCTCGTATCCGCCCTGTAAACCTTCGCATCGCAATTGCGCTTGCAGAAATCATCAACGAGGTTATAGGTGAACGAGTCGAAGTTATCGAGAAACAAAATTTTTCTTTTGCCGTTTTCCATTTTTACACCTTTATTTGCCGTAAATTGCACGCAGGCAGGAATTTGCCTTGTGCTCAGTTTCTTCGAATTCGGTTTTCGGCACGCTGTCATATACGATTCCGGCGCCGACACGTATATATGCAGTATTATTTTTTATCTGCAGGCTCCTTATCGTAATGCAGCTGTCGAATTGTCCGTCAACTGTAAGATACAAAACAGCGCCGCCGTAGTAGCCTCTTTTAGTTTTTTCGAGCAGCCGTATTATTTTCATCGCCTCGATTTTCGGCGCTCCGGTCAGCGTCCCCATATTCATCGTAGCAAGGTATGCATTGAGCGCATCGAGATTGTCCGCGAGCGTCCCTTTAACATTGCTGACAAGATGCTGCACAGATTCGTATTTTTCCACCGTCAGAAGCTCAGTGACAATTCTCGTGCCGGGCCGGGCGACTCGTGCGATATCATTTCTTGCAAGGTCAACAAGCATCATATGTTCAGCAAGCTCCTTGCGGTCGATTTTCAGCTCGGCCTCGTATCTAAAATCTGTATCAGCGTCGATTTTTCCGCCCAGCCGCCCTCTCGGCTTTGTCCCTGCGATGGGTCGGATTTCGACCTGCCTGTTTTCAGTGCCGCTGACTCGCAGATTCAGTTCGGGGCTTGAGCCGAGAAGTATCGTGTTCGGAGTGTGAATATAAAACATATATGGCGATGGATTAAGGTCACGCAGCCTCCTGTAAACATCCAGCGGTTCATCGCCGCACGGTTCGATTTTTGTCCTGCTCAATACCACTTGGAAAATGTCCCCGTCGATAATATGTTTTTTCGCCAGTTTTACCATCTGCTCGTAATCAGCCTGCGGGGTATCCGTGCTTGAAACTTTGGAAGCGATATCATATTTTTTCGGCTTCGGTGAATCGAACCGGGCAATGTTAGAATAATAATCGAAACAGTCCTGTGCCTCCCGGATTACATCCTCTCGATTGCCGTTTGTTATCAGCACATTGACAATTATATAGCCCTGTTTGTTCTCGTGGTCCATAAGGAATATATTATCAGCAAAGTAAAGTTCATAATCCGGATTTTGCAGCAGGTCGCTATTGTTGGGGGGAAGTTTTTCGAACTGGTCTATAAAGTCGTAGCTTATCGCACCGAGCAATCCGCAGGTCACCCTGAATGGTTTGCTGGCCAGCTTGAACGCAAATGCCACTGCCCGCAATACATCCATCTGGTTTGTAGAGGTCAGCCGGCTTTGCTCATCGATAAGACCTTCGCTCTTTTTTATTGTCCCTCTTATCGATTCCTCATTAACCTCCATCGCCTCGCAAAAACTGAATCTTTTTTCATCGGAAACTAAAAATTTTATGATTCTTATTCCGGTTTTGCTGAGTGCCTGGATTGTGAACTTATTTTCTGTGCCGGTCAAATACAGCGCGGGTTTCGCAGTCCCGAAGCTCAGCGCTCCTGCCCCGGCCTGATATTCCTTCGATTCGAGAAGACAGCAGTTTGTGCTTCTTCCGTAATCGCTGATTTTGGCGAAGAAATCCATCGGGTCATCGATGTCGATTTGCCTTACAATAGGTATAATCTGGCCGGGCTCGGCTGCCTGGATTATTTGTTTGTAATCTTCCATAAGTAAAACCTTTAATTAACCTTTTTTTATACTCAATTTGAAAAAATTGCAAATAAAAAAAGCGGCCTGTTTTTCCGACAAGCCGCTTTATAAAAAGCATTAAATTTTATAAGCAAATTACCGTTTGCCTGTCGGAAACGCTCCTTCAGGCCGCCACCAGCAATTCGAATTCGTACGGTTAATCTGCTTCATACTACATCAATATATCATATAGCGCGGAATTTGTCAAGAAGTTTTTGCTGAACTTTTGGATTTTTTGGGCTGTTACGCATTTATTCATCATAAATCCCCGAAAATTGTTTTTTATTGTTCAAATTGTTATCATCCGCATTACTCATCATAAAATATAAGCACGTAGCCCTCGTGGCTTCACCTCGCAAAAATCTATATTCTGCCGTAGCCCTGTATGTCTTCGTAAAAAATTATTTTATCGAAATCAGAGAAGCCTGTCAATGCTTTTCTCTGCGGTCTTTGCGAACTCGGTGGTGAAAAATGCTTGTTAGACTATGAACATAAGGAAAGTTAAATAAAATATGTTTGCAAGGCTCCGGTTCGCAGAATGTATCAAAGCATTTTTTAGAACGGTCCAATTATGGTTTGGACGGAATTGATTTTGATTGTTTGGAAAGGGCTTCGACTGCGGCCTTGATTCGTTCGCGGGACGGACGGGTTTTCAGGCGTATTCTTTCAGCCAATGTAGAGCCTGCTGAGCGGACTTTTTCGTATCTTTTTTCCAGCAGGGTATTGACGCTGGTCCGTTTTAATTCCGACAAAGTCCGGACGATATACTTCTCGACGTTGTAAACAGTATCGTGTATGTTTCTATGGGCACCTCCGAGAGGTTCGGGAATTACATCATCAATCAATTCCAGAGCCCGAAGGTCCTTGCTTGTCAGTTTCAAAGCCTCAGCAGCATGTGATGCCTGCGAGCCGTCGCGCCACAAAATCGCAGCACAGCCTTCCGGAGATATGACCGAGTAATATGCATACTCGAGCATCGCGAGTTTATCACCGACTCCGATACCCAGTGCGCCGCCGGAGCCTCCTTCGCCGATGACTATACAGATAATCGGAACAGGCAGTCTGGACATTTCCATAAGGTTGACGGCTATTGCCTGCGCCTGGCCTCTTTCCTCTGCACCAACGCCCGGGTATGCACCGGGGGTGTCGATGAATGTAACAATCGGGATGTTAAATTTGGCAGCAAATTTCATCTTGGCTATGGCCTTGCGGTATCCTTCCGGGTTTGCACAGCCGAAATTGCATGCGATTTTCTCTTTTGTGGTCTTGCCCTTGTTTTGGCCGACAATCATTACCTTTTCGTTACCGATTCGCCCCAGGCCGGTAATCATAGAGCGGTCGTTGCCGAAACATCGGTCGCCGTGGATTTCACGAAAATCGTTCACCATCAGGCTTAAATAATCCGTGATAATCGGCCTTTTCGGGTGCCTTGCCACCTGGACTGTCTGCCATGCCGACAGGTTCGAATAGATACGTTTCAGCTCCTCGACCTGCTGTTGCTGCAAAAGACGAATCTCTGCCGAATAGTCAATCCCCTTGACCGAGCTTAGTCTTTGAAGTTCGCTAATCTGCCGGTCAAAATCGGCCACTTGTTCTTCGAAAGCCAGATAATCGCCTTCGCTTATATTATTTTTATTTAAATTTGGCATTTCTTTTCTATTAATCGGTTTGTCGTTTTCAGTTTATTGAAGCGAAATAGTTCTTGAAATAATAACATTAAAATTGAATAAAACAAAGAAAAAAATTGACAAGAAGGCCTTATTGTTATAATTTTTACGGTCGTTGGTATTATCGTCTGTTTTCATAAGGTCTTAATTTTGAAAGAGTTAAAGCAAATTTCAGTCATCGGACTCGGTCTTTTAGGAGGTTCTATAACCTTAGCGGTTTCACGCTC
>JBFZBH010000204.1:0-4017 GCA_041308525.1 Phycisphaerae bacterium
CATAACGCAGCTGGGCTTGCTGACCTGAGTTATCAGTGCTGCGTTTGTTTGCCGAACCCATTGCGAACGCAAAGCTCGACACTGCCGCAAGAACAATGCCCAGTATCATCAGCGAAAGCAGCAGTTCCATTAAAGTAAAACCGCCGCCTAAAAATCTCAGTGGTCGCCCCTGTCTTTTCATACACCCTCACAACTTTTACTCTATTTACTAATCAGCCTCCTTACAGCTGCTATTTGCTTTCCGTTGTAATAAACCCTCACCGTAGCCAGGATATATTTCGAAGATACCGCACCGCTTTCCTGCGGCACATACACATTTACACACGTTGCTCTCCTGCTTAACTTCGAATAAACAGGACCGCTGAAGCGAACACCGTCCGTCCTTTTAATATTGCCCTGCGTCTCGGTATAATTATTGTATGCCGAAACAATGCTCTCGAACGGCGTCTTGACAATCTCTTCCATCAAATCCGCTGCAAGCTTTGCTCCGAGCGTCCTGTGATTGCCTTCGGCCCGGACCATCGCACCGCTCGAAAACGGCACCAGAACTCCCGCTGCAGCAATTGCCAGGACCATAACAGTAAACATCGCCTCTATCAGCGTAAAACCATTATGGTATTTATCTATCCTGTTATTCATCTATTACTGTTCCCTGCCTCGCAACCCTAAAAAAGCTGGCCAGTCTGTTAAACTGGCCAGCAATTCCTCCCTGCATAAAGCCTCATCAATGTTTGCATTAAAACCATTTAAGGTTAAATTTTCCTCGAAGTTCCGTTTACCACGTTGAATGAGCAACACCATCTGTGCTGCCGCCATCGGCTGCTGTAAAGACGCCTGCCGCTGTAAGCTGCCAGTCGCCGCCGCTGCCGTCTGCCGTAACTGAATTACCGCCGGAGAACGGATTGGTCGGAACCTTCTGCAAGTATGGTCCGAATCCATTGGCGTCCTGCACGGTCATCTGCGACACAAAATCAGCTGCCGTCGGAGGTGCATCGTCATGCTGTATCTTGAAGAGCTCTATCTGTGAGCGAACAGTCTGAAGGTCACTCTTCAGGCTCGAAAGCTTTGCTTCCGTGCTCGCATTGGTAAACTGCGGAATCACGATGGCCGCAAGAATACCCAGAATCACAACAACGATCAAAATTTCTACCAGTGTAAATCCTTTTTTCGACTTCATTTTTTTACCCTCACATAAAATTGGAATTAAAATTTTCTAACCGCCCAAATTTCAAAAACACGAATCCGATATCGCAACTTTTCATAATTGCTGCTATCGACCCATTCCCGTCACTACTTTATGTCTGCTTGTTCCCTTTCCAAAAACAACCTGTCTCTTGCCATAAGAAAAATCCTGTTAATACCTTCTATCGCAAATGCAGCAAAGTCCGAAAAATCTTTGCATTTTTCACATCCATCGCTTTTGCAGCCTTGTAAACTAAAATATATGAAACATCCACAGGACAAACAAATCGTGGAATCAAAATATGGAGCTTTGAACAGCTTATGTGAAAATTAGAAAAATTTCAGTTACGACTGTAGCGAATATGCAGATTGAAACGCCGAAAATTGTCAAAATAAAAACGAAAAAATTTTATTACTGTCAGATAACTTCGATTTGCCGCCTGTAATTGTCACTTCGAAAGAACAATATATTCAGGCATATTGAAGATGCGTATAATCCTCCGCTCCTCGCCGCTATGGGCCAGCTCAATACGAATGTAATTTATTCCTTTTAACGCCTCCATCACTTTATCGGCCCATTCGATTAACACTGCCGACTCCCCGTAACAAAAGTCATCGAAACCAATCATCTCGAAATCAGAAGCATTATTAATTCGATACGCATCTATATGATAAATGTCCAGCCGCCCCCCATACTCATTGACAAGTACAAACGTCGGGCTGCTTACTGTCGCAGGTTCGCTCTTTACTCCCGCTCCCGCCGCAATTCCCTTTATAAAATAAGTTTTCCCGCTGCCCAATGTCCCGATAAAAGCAAAAACCTCTCCGCCCCTCAGTTGCTCCCCGATCCGCCTGCCGATTGCAATCGTCTCCTCAACCGAGTTTGATACGAACTCATAATCCATCGTCATCCTTCCCCTTGCAGTCCCTCTCAAGATGGTCATATCCGCCCGGCACCAGATTCTCAATTTCCCCCGCCGCTTTTTTAATCTGCATTTTTCCCGAATCTGTAATCGCCCCTATCCTCGTCACCGCCACCGGCTGGTTCCAACCATTGAGCAGTTTCGAAAACTCATCTTCGCTGAGCGTAAACAGCAGCTCGAAATCCTCCCCGTCATTCAGCGCCGACGCCAGCGGCTCTTTTTTCTTCTTTGCATCGGCTGATATCGGAATCGCATTTGCCTCTATCAGCGCACCCACTTTGCTCTGCTGACAAATTCTGTTCAAATCGCAGCTCAATCCATCGCTCAAATCAATCATCGAATTTATCACGAACGACTCAGCAAGAAATCTTGCCTCTTTTATCCGCGGCTCGAATTTCAAATGCCTTCCAAGGTCCGCTCCTCCCAAAAATCCCGTCACACATATAACATCCCCAACCTTCGCCCCCGACCTCTTCACGGGTTTTACTCCCGCGCACCTGCTTATCATCGCAATACTTATCACAAAAGGCTCCCTGTCCTTCCACACCGTTATGTCACCGCCCACAAGTGCACAATCATATTTATCAGATGCCTGCAAAATCCCCTTATGAATTTCCTTCAGTTCTTCGAATCCGAATCCCTTCGGCAGCGCCACACACACAACCGCCGCCACCGGCACAGTCGCCATCGCCGCACAATCGCTCAGGTTCACCGCCATCGCCTTATACGCCGCCTCCCGCAAAGTCACCTTCGACAAATCGAAATGAACTCCATCCAGCAGCATATCTGTCGTAATCAAAACGCTTTCCTCCCCCGCCAGCCGAACCTCGGCCATATCATCTCCGATGCCGATTGGAAAATCCTCCGGTGATAATTTCCTCTGTTCCGCAAACCATGCGGTTATCTCATCTTCCCTCACTATCCTTTACCTCCCAAGCCGCTTTTGCCAAAAACGCACCTGCTTTTTCGATTCATTCGTTCCCCCCGAACCGCTCGTCGCATATCGCTTCACAACATTTGCAGCTCCAAGATACTTATAGACATCGCCCTTTATAGCCGAACAATATTTCTTAAGCTCACCAATCTTCAGCCCCGAAAGCTCAACATTTTTCTTGTGGCAGTCTGCAACAATCCGCCCGACAATCCCGTGCGCCTCTCGAAAAGCTGTTCCCTTGCCCACAAGATACTCTGCAAGCGCCGTCGCATCCAGAAAACCCTTATCAAGCCCCGCTGAAATCTTCGCAGTATTAAACTCCGTCCCCCCAATTATCCCAGCCGCCATATCAAGAGATGCCTCAACCGTATCCGAAGCATTGAAAACGTGAATCTTGTCTTCCTGCAAATCCCTGTTATAGCCCGTCGGCAGTCCCTTCAATATAGTCAGCATCCCAATCAGCGCACCGTAAACCGTCCCAGTCTTTGCCCGAATCAGTTCGAGCATATCAGGATTCCGTTTCTGCGGCATCATGCTTGAAGATGTGCAGAACTTGTCCGCTATCTGTATATAATCGAACTCATTACTCGAAAATAGTACCCAGTCCTCTGCCAGCCGCGACAGGTGCATTGAAATAAGCGCACAATCGAAAATAAATTCTGCGCAAAAATCCCTATTCGATACTGCATCGATGCTGTTTCGGCTTACGCCCTTAAATCCAAGCTGCTTTGCCGTGCTTACCCGATCCAAAGGCAGTGTGCTGCCTGCAATCGCCCCGCTCCCCAAAACCGACACATCAAGCAGCTCGCAGCAGTTCCCCAGCCGCACAGAATCTCTCTCGAACTGCTCGACAAAACTCAATAAATACGCAGCAATCGTCACGGGCTGCGCACGCTGAAGGTGCGTATATGCCGGCATCACATCTTCCGTATAATTTTTCGCAAGCTCAACAATCGCCTTCTGCACACCGGCTATCTT
>JBFZBH010000205.1:0-3995 GCA_041308525.1 Phycisphaerae bacterium
ATTTTGGCGTTTTCGAAGGTCCTGCCGGTCTGGTTGTCCATAGTTACCCAGCCGATCATCTCGAGCTCATCGCTTTTTTCTTTTGCAAGCATGCTGTAATCGGCCTCCCAGCTCATCCCTCCTGTAACATAGCTAAGCTCGGCATCGAGCTTGCCTGCCTGGTCGGTTTTTATTTTCCAATCGATAGTCGGTTTCAAAATGGTATCATCCGTCAGCGATGGAAATAATGGCTCTCCCGGCAGGCTGAATCGAAGCTTCCCGTCAACCTCGATAATCGGCTGGCCTGTCCCTGTTGTCCCGCTGGAATAATACATCTGGTTTTGTGCATATTGTGAGCCATATCTCTGATAGGCCTGCTGATGGGGCACATAACCCGAACGTATTATCTTGCCCTTGATAATCTTTTTTTCACCATCCTTTTCAGTGGTTAAAAAATCGATTTCTTTTCCTTCATAGAGCGAAAGAAGCAGCCCTTGAGATATGGGGTCTGCCCTGTAGTTCTGCTCGAGAATCTGAAGGTTTCTTTTTCCTTTCGGGTCCCGCAGTATCACTGAATCAGGCTCAAGATGCATAGTGATGTCATTAAATTTTACGTCATTTGTGCCTTTCTTCAGATTCAGGCCGATTTGCTCCCGAACCACCGCAAAATTCTGATTATAAATAGTCAAAGACGGGTCTCCAAGACAGGCCCCGCATAAAACCACAAGCAGCAGCACTGTAATTTGTGTTAATTTTTTGAATCTCATAAAATTCTCCTTTCAAAAAATGTTTATATTACACTAACCATACGTTTGCGGACCGTTTTCTTTATTCGTTATAACGCACCTGGATAACAATGGTTGAATAAAAAATTCCCGTACAAGTTAAATTATATATAGTTTATTATCAGGTTATTAACTGGGCAAGTAAAAGTTATGTAAAATTTTGGTCTTTGAGTGGTTAAAAAAGAAGATTAAGCAAGCCCTGTCAGCAGCCGATAAAACGTTAGTTTTTTAATTACATTGAAAGAGGGCTGTATGAGCGAAATGACTGTAAAATCCGAAATAGAAAACAACCTGTATCAGGATATTATGGACAATGTTACCGACGGCATATATTTCCTGAACACAGACAGGGTCATTACATACTGGAACAGGGGCGCTGAGAGGATTACCGGCTTCACAGCAGAGGAAGTTGTAGGCAGCAAATGTATGGACAATATCCTTGTCCACGTTACAGAGACCGGCGAAAGCATTTGTCATTCTGACGGCTGCCCCGCATACAAGGCCATACAGACCGGCCGGCTTATTGAGACAGGACTTGTTTACCTGCATCATAAAGATGGTCACCGCCTCCCAGTTTCGATAAGAGTAAATCCGGTGAGAAACAGTTCAGGCCAGATTACTGGGGCAGTAGAGGTATTTGCAGAGCGTAAAAGTAAGGAATGGGTCGAGGCTGAGCTGGCACGACTGAAAAGACTTGCGATTGCCGACAATTTGACGGGTGTATGGAACAGGCGTTACGGCGAAATGAAGCTGCAGTCAGCTATAGGCCAGTTCGCAAGATATCAATGGCCCTTCGGAGTTTTATTCTGCGATATCGATAATTTCAAAAAGCTAAACGATACTTACGGCAGCCAGTTCGGCGATAAGGTCCTGCGGATGGCGGCACAAACTCTCGTTTCCTGCAGCCGCTCGTTCGACACAGTCGTAAGATGGGCTGGTGAGGAATTCGTCGTAATAATTGTAAATGTTCAGCCCGCGTATATTCGTGAAATGGCCGAAAAATTGCGCGTGCTCATCGAAAACTCATTTATCTTCCATCAAAACAAAAAGGTTTCAGTGACTGTGTCCATCGGGGCGACTTTGTGCAGGGCGGACGATACTGCCGACACAATTATTCAAAGGGCCGATGCGCTGATGTACCAGAGCAAGAGGCTTGGCAGGAACAGAATTGCCTTCGAATGAGAATAATGGTTGGAAAATTATTTTGCTTTGGAACTTCTAACCGTATCATTTTATGCCTTTTCTCAAAATGCACGCGAATTCCGTATTAATTTCGTATCTTGTTTAATATATGCTGTTTTGATAATATAGCTGCGTTTTATTTTTTTATATGGAGCGTTTTAATGTCGGAAGAATTGCATCTGCCCTCGAGCGTATCGAAAATAAATATTGACGGCAAGGATGTTTTCCTTGTCGGAACTGCGCATGTTTCGAAAGAGAGCGTCGAAGATGTCAAGACGGTGATACAGGCAGTCCAGCCCGAGAGTGTCTGCATCGAGCTTTGCCATGCAAGATACAAGGTGATGACCGACAAAGAGGCCTGGCGAAAGATGAACATTTTCAAGATTATAAAAGACAAGAAGGCTATGTTTCTCCTCGCCCAGCTTGTGGTCAGCTCCTTTTACCGAAAGCTCGGTGAGAAGCTCGGCATTCAGCCCGGAGCAGAAATGCTCGAGGCTATAAAACAGGCCGCTCAGGTGAATGCAAAAATTGTGCTTGCCGATAGAGACATTGAGATAACGATAAAGAGGGTTTGGGGTTACCTTGGATTCTGGAACAAACTGAAAATGCTGATGGGAATGATGATGAGCATAATGGTAGGCGAGGAGATAAACGAGGAAATGGTAGAAAAACTTAAGCGCGGTGATGAGCTTGAAAACGCCCTCGCGGAATTTGCAAAAAAGTTTCCTGAGATTAAACACCGCCTCATCGATGAGCGTGATATTTACCTTTCCCAGAAAATCCGCAATGCACCGGGCCAAAAAGTCGTTGCAGTGATCGGGGCAGGGCACATTCCGGGAATAACAGAAAACGTCAAAACAGAGCAAAGCGTCGAGCAGCTCATAGAGACGCCGCCGCCGTCGGTATGGGGTGAAATTTTCAAATGGGGAATACCGATTGCATTTGTTGCAATATTAGTTTACGGCTTTTGGCAAAAGGGTTTGGAAGATTTATTAAAATCACTCAAGATATGGTGTCTTGTCACAGGAGGTTTTTCAGCAGCAGGGGCGGCAATTGCGTTCGGTCATCCTCTCTCAATACTCACAGCTTTTATTGCGGCTCCGATTATGACACTTCATCCCCTTTTGGCTACTGGCTGGTTTGCAGGCCTTACGGAGGCATACATCAGGAAACCGACCGTTGATGATTTCGAAAAGCTGCCGGAGTCAATCTCGACAATGAAGGGATTTTGGAAAAATCATGTCACCCGAATTTTGCTGGTGGTCGCATTTTCAAACATAGGTGCTATGATTGGGAGCTGGACAGCCGGCGGCTGGCTCATCAAACGGATTGCTGAATGATACATCCTTATTTTCTGAAAACTTTTTTCAGCGTTATTCTATTACGATTTCAAATATGCCGCCTGACCAGTCCTTCTGAAGCTCTATCTCAATCTTCAGTGCATTTGTCTCTATCGCATCGAACCGCACATCGTTGAATTTGTCCTTCTCGACATAATACGGCGTATTATTTTTCACAGGCACCCAGTTTCCCGCATCGTCCCGGTAAAGCACCTTCCACGCCTTCGGCACCCTGCACTCTCCGCCGCCCGTATCATCGAACCAGTACACCTGAACGCTCGAAAGCTTCTGCTTATTGTCCCACTCGAACTGCAGCCACTCCGTACTCCCCTTGTGCGGCCAGAAGTCCAGCTGCAGCGTCGATGTGTCCGATGAACTCTTCGGAATTATCTGGTCCTTTATCGCATCCAAAGACACATGAACATACGAAGCCGTCGTCTTGCTCTTATAAGTTAATGTCGCCATCGGCTCAGGCCTTGCACCCGAAGGCAATCTCGCCGGCCATACCGTCATCTCAGAACCGCCCCTGTGCGCCCACGCATAATAAGGTATCGCAGTAAAATCCTTCTCTCCCTTCGCAACGGGCTTGCCCGCATCATCCCTTGCTGCCAATTGTGCCTTCCCTGTAATGACCTCAACTCCATTGAGCATATCTTTCCTGAAAGATGTGGATAGCTTCGCATTATCAGGTATCACAAGGTTAGTGACC
>JBFZBH010000206.1:0-3970 GCA_041308525.1 Phycisphaerae bacterium
CTGCAGGCAGCATTGCCGATGAAATGAATTCGCTCCTGCGGAATTGACGGCAGCAGGCCTAGTCGAAGAGCGCTTTCCTTTCTTAAAAAGTTGCCGAACGCACCCGCTAAGAAAACCTGCTCTAAATCCTGCTCTTTTATGCCGAGCTTTCTTTCGAGAATCCTTATCCCTGCCCTGATGGCAGCCTTCGCAAGCTGAACCTGCCTTATGTCCCTTTGTGTAAGAAGAACTTTTTTACAATCGCTATCTGAGAGCACAAACGCAGGCTCGCCGCACTTTTCCGTCAATCTTTTAGAAATCTTTGCAGGCAAATTTTCCGGCTGAGTCAATTTTCCTGTTGGGTCAATAATACCAAGCTCGCACAGTACTGCTGCTGCATCGATAAGTCCGCTGCCGCAAATCGAGCGGGCAGCGGAGTTGCCGATTACATCCACATCTATATCTTCGCTGTTTGCTACAACAGATTCGATTGCCCCATCGACCGCCCGGCTTCCGCAGGTTATCCTTGCTCCCTCGAAAGCCGGTCCCGCAGCGCAGCTTGCTGTATAAAGCTTCTCTTTGTTGCCCAGAACTATCTCGCTGTTTGTCCCGATATCCACTATCAAAGTCATTTTTTCTTCGGAGCCTATCTGGACTGCAACTGACTCGGCTGTCGTATCAGAGCCGACAAAACTTGCGATATTTTCCACAGTATGAATGTTGCCTTCTGGATTTATTGTTATTCCGAAATCTTTTGCGGGGAAATCTTTTGCATCAATACTATATGCCTTATATGGCGCCTGGCCTAATCCTGTGACGGGCATTTTTAAAAACAAATGATTCATCGTGGTATTGCCGACCACACATACCTCATAAATCTGCATCGGTGAAATCTTCGCCCTCTCGCAGGCTGCCTGCAGCAGGTCATTTATGCAATCGACTATCAGTTTTTGAAGCTCAGCGAGTTTTTCTTCGCTGTTTGCATAAGCTATCCTGCTTATGACATCATCGCCGTGCTTTGCCTGCGGATTTAATGCTGATTCGACTTCGAGGCAATCGCCGTTTATCATATCAATAAGCTTCAAGACAACTGTGGTTGTCCCGATGTCAATAGCCAGTCCGGATATTTTGGTTCTTCCGGAGGTCTTCAGATATTTTTTGTAAATATCAGGTGCAAGTTTTTGTTTTGCTTCAATACCTTGAGTTAAAATTTTACTCTCTAAGAATCTTGATGTGACCGGAATTGTAACGATTAAGTCGCTGTCAATCTTGTATTGGCAGGCAAGGACCTCTTTCCCGCCTTGCAGTTTCACTGCGCATTTTTTACAAATTCCCTTGCCGCCGCAGGCGGTATTTAGAACTATTCCTGCCAGGCCTGCTGCTTCGAGAATGGTCGCACTCTCGTGAATCGATATCTTTTTGCCATCCGGCTCGAAGGTTATGCTGAAATGTTTCATTTAATTGCTGTTTTAATTTGAGTGTGCAATTTTTAATACCAGCTTCCCTGGAAACCCAAAAGAGACAAGAGAGAAAATACTCTCTCTTTTCCCTGCGGCGAGGTTTATCGAAAAAATTCTTTTTACTGAAAATAAAAGGCACTATCCTCTGACTTTATGCCTTACTTTCCAGCGGACATGTCTTTTCTTACTGCCTATTTTGCGCCTGCGCCTCGGTTTTCCCATTAATTACTCCATTCAAAATTAACTCGTTCATTAACAAACAACATACTAATATTTTCCAAATGATTAAATTTATGGTATTATAGTGAAATACTGATGCGGGTAAATAGAAAAGTTTCTTAATATTCTTTTATGAGGCGGCAAATGATTCAATGTAAAGATTGCGAATTGTGCCAGGCCGGTCCTGATGGCCGCAGGATTTTTACCTGTGACCCTTTCTCGAACATCAAAGAGCCGGAGTGCATCGCCAAATGGCAGCTGATACGTCTCGATATGCTCCTCGCGAACTACAGAACAATGCTTGAATGGCAAAAAAAACTCGAGCCGCTGCAGGATAGAATCCTCAAATATATGAAGCGCGAGATTGAAGATATTGACGAATCAGACAGCTGGAAGATTGATGAGGACGACGAACAGCAGCCTCCCGAAGAATAAAAAAACGGTCCGCTCTTTTTTAGCGGACCGTCATTAAATATTTCTTACCTGTTAGTCTCTGCCGAAAGGTATCCTGTTTGGGTCTGTCAGTTCTTTAACCTGCTCCTTTACCCTTTCTTTCTTAAAACTTTCATCTTTCCACTTTTCGATTTGTTTCTTTAGCTCTTCGAGCCTTTTAGCAAGCTGTTCGTATTCTAATTGCGTTCTTTTGACAATCAAATCGTATCTCTCGCTGATTATGGATGTCAATTGAGCTATCAATTCTTCTCTCTGCTTTGCCTGTTTTGCCTCCGTGATTCTGTGAACAAGGTCGTTTCGTTCGTCCCTGAGCACAAGGTCTCTTTTAAGGACTTTTACCAATTCGGGATTGTCCCTAGCCATAAATATTCCGATATATTTTCGCATAAACATCCCAAACTGTCTGTCAAATAATTCGGGGTTCTGTCTGAGTGCTTCAAGCTTGTTTGCATCTTCGGGGTATTCTTTGCCCAGCCACTTTATGAATTCTTCCTGTCTTTCGCCGGCCATTTCTCTCCATGGTCTGGGCTCATCCCGTCCTCCGGGGCCTCGAGGACCGCCGCCTTCGCGGCCTTCCATGACTCCCATCGGTCTGTTAAAATCGCCAAATCGGCCTTCGGTAGGACCAAAGTCTCTATCGCCGCGCTCGCTCATTCTCTGACGCATTTGTTCGCGGAAAATGTTCCTGATTTCTTCTGTGAATTTTGCAGGGTCTTTTTCTCGCAGTTCTGTCAGCGCCTTTGCTTTTTGAGGGTCTTTTATCCTCAGCTCTTCTAAAAAGCGGTCAATCATTTCTTGTGTAGGTTCGAATCGCTGTTGAGGTCTCGCTGTCTTAACCGCATTTACATCCTTTTCTTTAACTTCCTGAGCAAATCCTATCCGGCTGCCTGTCAATAAAAAAAATGCTATTATTACAACTAATAGCTTATCAAAGCCTTTTGTCATTTGGTTATCCTTTCCAAAAATCACTGGCTATTTCAATTAAATCCGTTTCGAGTTCGTCAGCACTGTTTATTAAATTAATACCCGTGGTTGAGGATATACCCAACAGTGCGTTTTGAGACTGCTCAATTTCCTCCGACAACAGCGATATAGATGCATTCATCGAAGCAACTTCCCTGTCCCACTGTGTTTCTTTGACTTTGACAATTGGTGGATCGCCAATATCTATTCTGCCCCCGTTGTCTGATATTTTCTGGCTTATTCCGAGGACAATAATAATGGCCGCTGCAACTGCAGCCGCCCTGTAAATCACCCGATGGAGTCCGACAGCCCTTGTCTGTCTTGCGCTCTTTTGGGCCATCTGTCTCTTTATATTCTCTATAAGTATATAATCAGGCTCAGGTGCAGGATTGTCCCTCAGAATCTGCTCGCCTTTTCTTATATCATCTGCAGCCTGCCTGGCATCTTCTCCTTCGAGAAACCTCGAAAAGAGTTCTTCGATATTTTCGTTTGTTTTGTTATTCATATCATTTCTCCATCATCACCGTCAGCTTCTTCAGGCCGCGATGAAATTTGGTCAATGTTGTTCCTATCGGCTCACCTCTCATTTCGGCCATTTCCTTGAAGCTCAGTTCTGAATAAAACCTCATCATTATAAGTTCTCTTGTTTCTTCATCCATCCTGTTCAGCTGGACCTGTAATTTATCGGTTCTGTCACTTTCATTATGCCTTACATTGTATCCGACTGATTCGACAACCTGTTCTTTCTGTTTCTCAATAAGTTTCTGGTCCCTTTGTTTTTTTCTCAAATAGTCATAAAAAATATTACTCGCTACCCTGAAAATCCAGCCGTCAAACGAGCCGCCTTTATAAGTTTCAATCCTCTCCACAAGTTTGACAAAAAGCTCGCTCAAAAG
>JBFZBH010000207.1:0-6050 GCA_041308525.1 Phycisphaerae bacterium
GCCACATATAAGGCGGCTCACTGCCGGCGCTCAGACAGGCATCATCCATAAAATGGCCCGGCCAGTCGCGTGTCTTCCAGCCTAACTCGCCTTGCACTGTTTCAGCTTCTATCGAGAGCCAGTAAATCTCAGGATTAGTAGCGCTGCCTTTCTGCTCGAAGGCTTCGAGCCACGGGATGTCCATCTCTATTCGCCAGATTTGCCTATCGCCATAAGGAATTAACATCTGTGAGACAGGGTCCCACCAGTATTCACCTTCATAAAGAGGCTCTCCTTCCGGCTGCATACTGAATGAGCCTGACTGGAAGTCTCTGTGCCACAGCAGCTCATCAGGTTTTGAATATGTATTGCAGGGATCGCTGCCGCCTGGACCAACAGGGTCATCGCTGAAGATTTTAACATTGATCTTGTTTATAACGCCGACACGGTCCTCATACCAGGAAGCCCAGAAGTGAATATCTGTGATGTATCCATGGCTTGTGCACTGGAAGTCGTCTGCAATTCTCCGCATCTGGTCTATCTTGATATCGATGCCGTTCGATGTCCTGTCGGGCGGCTGCATCCACTTAATGGATTTATTTTGTCCGATATTAACTAAATTATCTTCTACCTCGCCATCGGGCGCCAATCCGGTATAAGACAATCCTGCTAAAGTGCTGATTCTGAACCTGCTGAATGTGGCTGAATTCGGTTGTGCATAGAATGGAACCTGATATAAGAGTGAATAAATCGAGCCTCCTGTCAGCATCAGGTCTTTGAATATCTGGTCACCGCTCTGGCTCCATAAGCCGTCCGCACCAAAATCAATCCATGCATTCAAATATATATTCATACCTGCAGCACAATTAGAAAGGTCAACCTGGACTTGAGCCCACTGGCCGGGTATTAATGGATTCGTAACGAAGCTAACACCATCCTCATCATCAACACCCGCCACATCATCGCCCAAGGCATTCGCACTTGGTTGTCCATCGACATCTGCATCGACTGCAGAACCCATCAGGATGCCTCCGACAATTGCATGTCCTGCTCCATTAGAGGCCGCAAGCGTCGGATATGTCGGGTCAGGTGCATCGCCGAAATCAAGCTCCGGCTGCCCCTCAATAACCAAAAGCAGATAATCCTCGGTTTCACCGTCTGCGAAAGTTCCCGAACCATCCCATGGCACCATCACCGGCGTCTCCGTTATAGAGAACCTTGCCCATACATATCCGGGAACAGGACCAATTAGGAAGGCTGGCGGACCTAAAGTTGAAAGTGGTCCTTGATAACCGGGCGGCACAGGGAAATTAACAAGGACATGTTCAGGAGTCCCCGCAGTCGGGCAGAAAGAGGTTCCCGACCATTCACCGCTCCTGTTCCAGTCAATAAGAACATTGACATAAGCGGTTGTCCCGCTCGGCATCAAATTATGTACATCAATATCGATGTTTTGTCCCCATATAGCAGTTTGACAGGCTATCCCAAGAGGCGAGCCAGTGCTCTGCGGACAGGTAACATAATTGAGCAATTGATCGATAGTAAAGGATTGCGGCATAATAAGCCCGGCATCACCATCGGCAAAACATTCATCCTGGTCATAAGGCGGGAAACAACTTGCGCCTTGACAGAGACCGGCATTGCCGTCAAGTTCGAAATCCACGATTAGTCCAAAGTAGGCGCCGAAGTTGGTGTGCTGTACCCAGTTGGCAGGCCCAACAGTCATGCAGGTCGGAAACCTGCCGAATACACCTATGTCCGGATAAGCAAGAGCTGTGGTTCCTTCTGGAGCGTCGCCGAAGTCCATTTGAGGTGCAGGCGGTGTGCCTGTGATAACGAATGCCATATCGTGATACTCAGAGCTGGTTGTTCCGGTATTAATGGTCTGCCAAGTCGTCCCATTGATAGACCACTTTGCAGGATTTCCCCAAAGAGGTCCCGGGAGCATATTTTTCGAAGTTTTCCATCCTACGGCAGGATCTCCGGGGCCGGGCATAACCGATGCCCTTATGACAAGCCAGTATATCTCCCCCTGAGTTTGAGTATATGGCTCCTGAATACCAGTGATATTAACCTGGTAAAACATCATATGGTCTGGTCTGTTGAGATAGTTATTTAATGGGCAGTACCAGCCCTGCTGTCCCTGGCCATACCAGCGGATGTTTACATTGCCAATACTATTCCAGGTCCATAAAATTTGTCCCGGCTGACCAGCTAATGTATTTTTACGGATTGAAATGTCCCAGTGCTGTACCTGACCCTCGATACCTCCCTGCCAGGAAATCCAGAAATGGATGTCTGTAATCGGACCCGTTTCTGAACACATAAAATCATCAGCAAGAAACTGATGATTCAGGCAGATATCCCACCCTGTCGGATCAGGTTCCTGCGGGAAGTGCATTTTATGCGGGTCGCCTGTGTTCCAGTCTGCTAACAATACAGGGTTTGAACAAAAAACAAAAATTACTAAACAAAACAATAAGAACTTGAAATTAAACTTTTCCATTTTATGACCTCCTCAAAAAGGAAATGTATGTAGAAAATTGACTTACATTTGTATGGCGAAAATTTATTCCATATCTATCCTCCTGCAATAGAGTAAAAGAATTATAATATGTCGCCTTTGACTCTAATAATTTCGTCAATAACGCAGTCTGGGGTATGTAAAGCCTCTGCCGCACCTCTTGTCAGAGAGCATTTTACTATATAGAAGTTAATATATTCACTTTTTGCAAAAAGTCAAGCAAATTATCGGAACTTCCGCAAGTTTATCCATATAATTTTCACTATACGCCAGGCACTCCGCCTTGAATCATAACTCCTTTATTAGCAAAAAGATACGCTAAAAATAGCAGAATAACCACTTCAATGACTCTTCCTTAAAGAGCCACAAAAGCTGAGCATTTGAATTACAAAGAGTAAATGGCGTTAAATTCTGGATGCACTGAGGATTTTTTCGAGCATATCCGGTTCGTAAAAAGCTTTTGAACCTCGCGAGTTATATTTTGTCAGCATCTTTATAGCTGCTGCGAACTTTTTATCCAATGGCGCAATAAAAAGAGGAGGTATATCAGCAGGCGCCTCCAGGAATTCAAGCTGATACGAATGAAGTGCGAGCCTGTCAATAAGCGGCCTTTCGGTTTCATCTTTCCCGATTTTATAAGCGGATTTGAAAGCCGATAGATACAGCGACGGCTTAGAGCCGTATATTGAATCTTCGATAATATCCAAACCAATACTGGATAAGTGTACTCTTATTTGATGCGTTCTGCCTGTAAGTGGATTGACCGCCAGCAAAAGGACGCTTCCGAAATCGGCAACGACCCGCCATTCAGTAACAGCCGCCTTCCCTCTTTTCCTGTCGATGCACATTATATTTGTGTTTTCCCTTTTTCCTGCTATCGGTGCATCAATCCTGCCTGAACCAGCAGCAGGCCTGCCCGCAACAATCGCAAGGTATGTTTTTTTGACAAGCCTTTTTTCGAAAAGACTGCTGAATTGTCTTTGTGACTCCAGAGATTGCGCCACAATCATTACACCCGATGTTTCCTTATCGAGCCTGTGAATAAGCCGAAGCTGATTCGATAAATCACCAGGCAATTGCCCCCCGATTAAATCAAGCAAAGAAGGCTTCCCCGTGCGGTCTTTCGTGACAGACAAGCCTGCGGGCTTATTTATAATAATTACACCATTATTCTTATATAGTGTTTCAATCTTCCCAATGGCCATTTGGCTATTATAATGCTTTTTCAAGCCAAATCGCCAGTATTTTCCTCTTCCACGACTGATTAATTGCGGCAACGTTATTGATTTTTTGCAAGTTTTATGTTAAACTAATTTTATTACACATCTATCCTGTATTAATTTATTCGGAGCGTACTGAAATTAGAAAGATAGTGACAATTCAAATCATCTTAACGATATTCACCTGCTGCTCAGCTGTATGGGCTGATATGCCGGTAGAGTTTCGCTCCCCATTTATCAGGGCATTCCCGGCGGCTGCTTATTCTTCGGCTCATCCTTTGCTTCAGATGCTAATGCTATTGCTGCATTATCTAATGAACAAAGCCGCATACCCCTTACACAGATTAGCGGCCAGATGCAATATGCCGAAATCGACACCCTTGTTGTCATTTATCCAAATTACTACAAAGATGCGACCGTCCAAATGCATCTCTCAAGCAGTGACATCGAAATTCTCGAAAACGAGGTCAGAACATCTCAGAATTTTATCTGGCGAAGCTCGAATCTAAAATGCCTGATGAAGACCGATTTCCTGATTATTGACAGGGCTCTAACCCTCAATGACCTGTGGGATTTCGGAGGCGGAAGTTACTGGCTGCATCAGCGTTATTGGGGCGAACAAGCCGTTACTGTGGAAGAAGATTTACACACAGCCGGCATCGCTGACTATCAATACTCCGTTATTCTTGTCTTGTACGCCTTCGAAAACTCAACTGGTGCAACCGCGGCAATCGGCGGAGGAACTTACGGTGTTTACAGCACTATGGGCGATGCGGCCTATATTGCTATTCCGCTTGCCTGGGGACTTAACTGTGATGGCACTGTAACACACGAGTATCTTCATGCCCTCGATTCGATCTTCGAAGCAAGCGGCAACCCCGGAGGCAACGATATGCACCACACCGACCATCCGGAAAGCCTCCCTTATGTTTGCGATTCCGGCCAACACCTTAACTTTTTAGTTTGCAATACCCTCGACCCCGAAAGCTGGCTCCTTCTTAATCCGCTGTGGGCCGCTGTAGCTCAAACCGCAGACAGCGATAATGATAACGTTCCTGATTCAGGAGTCCTTCCCATAACAGAAGAATCTATCGGTTCTAATGACGCTGACATTGATACAGATAACGATGGGCTGGATGATTTAGAGGAATTAATCTGCACATATTACAGCAGCTCAGACTTGCTTTCACAAGATACCGAAAGCGATGGCATGCTTGACGGCACAGACCCGTATCCGCTGTGTACCTTCAACAATTATTCCCTTCAAAGACAGCCGGTAATTAATGGCATAATTGCACCAGGCGAATATTCCGAAATCGTGCAGTATAACAAAGGCAATACCGATATTGCCGTTACCTTTTATGCTGACTGGCTTGATGACACACTCTTCATAGCAGCAATGGTAACAGACGATATGTTAAGCACATATTACACTGAACCATGGTGGAGTGATAATATAGAAATTAATATTGATGTCGAGAAGGATGGCTGGCTCGTAAAAGGCAGCCATAATTTCCAGTTTTATGCCATTCCGCGCGGACTGAATAATCGTCCGGATATCTTCGGATATAACTACTATTACGACCCGGGGAATGATGCTTATCACCCGATAGATGTTTCATCATTGAATGCAAAATATGTTTTGCAGCCCGGCGGCTACTCAATCGAATTGGCAATTCCCGCAAGCGTATTGACAGGAGTTACGATAGCAAACAATGCGTCAATCAGACTGTCTTTCCAGGTTGAGGATTACGATACATATCCGGGCTGGCCGCGATTCAATGCCTTTAATGGTCAGTCAGATGATAATCGCGGTTTTGTTGAGCTTGAGCTTTTACAAAGTATTAACAAGACAGACATAAACAACGATAAGCAAATTAATCTCAATGACCTTTCAATTTTAATCAGCCAGTGGCTCCAGCCGCCTCGCATCCCCTCCGCTGATATATTTCCCTCACCCTCCGACGGCTTCGTAAATTTCCTCGACTTCGCCGCATTAGCGGATAACTGGCTTGATGTCACAGCCCCTTAATGAGCTTTCTGTCTTTTCTCGTTGCAGAATTTTTTATTTTCTTTTCAAACTTTTCACAGTACTTAAAACTGCAATTTTTTTCAAACCCTGTTTTTTCGCAAAGCTTTTTAAATTTGAATTGAGAAAACCAACGCTTCTTCCGTGACACATTGCAAACAGATTATAGTCGAAGCCCGCAAAAGGTCTTCGCTGATAACAGTGGCTGACAATCGCCAGCTTCGCAAGCTCTCTGCCAACCATTACAATTCGCCTCTCCTCAACTTTGCACGCAAACAACAGGTTCGCTCGAAATCCC
>JBFZBH010000208.1:0-3951 GCA_041308525.1 Phycisphaerae bacterium
CCTAAGACAATCTGAAAGTTCGATGCTTGCCGGCTCATTGAGCCTGCCGCCTGCAAATTGCTCATCGCCTATATGCATCAGGCCTGATAGAAACGTTCCTGTTGCAATGATTACAGTTCGTGCCGCAAAAACAGTTCCCTCTTTGCAGACAACAGCCTTAACTTTATTATCCTCGGTCACTATATCCGAGACTATTGCCTCGACAATGGTTAAGTTTTTTGTCTCCTCAAGTTTTTGCCTCATCCACTCGGCGTATCTATATTTATCCACCTGTGCCCGCGGCGACTGAACAGCAGGTCCCTTCGAGCGGTTCAGCATCCGAAATTGTATCCCCGTCGCATCGGTCGCAAGGCCCATAAGCCCGCCGAGTGCATCGACCTCGCGCGCAATCTGTCCTTTCGCAAGGCCTCCGACAGCAGGATTGCAGCTCATCCTCGCAATCGAGTCTTTGCTTATCGTGACAAGTGCTGTCTTTGCGCCGATTCTTGCCGAAGCGAAGGCTGCTTCAATTCCTGCATGCCCGGCGCCTATTACAATACAGTCAAAATCATTTGTCTTCATTTTTTCTTCAGGGCGACGGCGGAGGCGATTGCAAAATTTGCGGTGTGTGTGATGCTTATGCTTATCTGTTTTATTCCCATTTTGTCGGCAATTTTTTTTACCTCGCCGCAAAGGTTTACCTGCGGCTGGCCCGCAGCATTGTTGGCGACCTCGATATCCGTCCAGGCGATTTTGCCTCGCCAGCCTGTTCCAAGCAGCTTAAGTACCGCTTCCTTTGCTGCAAAACGGCCCGCAAGTTTTTCGATGCGGTCCCTGTTTTTCTTTGCATAGTTTTGTTCGGCAGGGGTAAAAACCCTGTTTATGAAGCGCCCCCTGTGCCGCTTGACCATTTCCTTAATCCGCGGGCAATCGACGAGGTCTATACCGTGCACAAGAATTTCTGAATGCTTGTCTTTTTTTGATTTTAATTTTCCCATTGGGCAAGTTATTGTCTGTTGGCCTGATAAATTTTCTGCAGACAAAAAGTTATGAATTCGTCCTTCTCCGGAAAGGAGGTGCTCTGTACTATCTGTCTGTTTATTTTTTCCATCGCAGCCCTGTTGCGTTCGGCAATAATTGTTTTTTCAATCTCTTTCTGCACTTCTGGCAGGGGCTTGGTCTCTTTATCTGTTTTGTCCGTCAGTTTCATAATAAAGATGTGTTCATCTGTTTCAATCGGCCCTGCAATTTCGCCTATGTTCATTTTTTCTGCTTGCTGTGCAAGTATGTCATAGGGCTTTGCAAGTGACTGCGGATTGAGAGGCTTCCATTGCCCGCCGAACTGTGCCCAGGGGTCCTGAGAATATTTTTTTGCAAGCTCGCCGAAATCCTCCCCGGATTTTGTGCGTTCGAGAAGGTCTTTTGCAAGCTCCCTCGCAACTGATTGAGCATCTTTGTTGGGGTCGAGAATTTTCAGGTTCGCCGGCTGTATATCTATAAGCTGAAATGCTATTTTCCCTTCCGTTGTGTATGTCGAATCTTTCAGCTGATTATACCGCTCAAGAATTTCATTGTATGTCACCGGTTTTTGTTCCGGCAATTTCGAAGAAAGGTAAGACTGGCTCAGTATGAATCTCTTGTGATAGTCCTTGAAGTCCTGCCAGCCGTCGAATCCTTCTCTTTTCAGGGCTTCTTCAGCAGCAGCAGAATCGCCTCCGTATTCGGATACGAACCTTTTTACCTCGCTGTCAACTGTCTTCTTAAGACGGTCATCGATGTCATCGCCGGCCTCCTTTTTTGCTTCATTGTAGAGCAGGATATTTGAAATGCTGTTTATGACGGATTGCTCGACCATCGGCCGTGCTTCTTTCTGAAAGTTTTCCCAGCTGCTCTTCTGTGCAAGCTTTCTTAGCGTGCCTGATAATCTGCGGACAACCTCTCCGCTTGTTATTGTATCATTGCCCACAGACAGGGCGAAAGCGCCTCCGGCTTGCAGCTGGTGATTGTCCTGCAGCACGATTGGCGGCGATGGGTAAGGATTTATATTTACCTGCTCTTCTTTGTGACAGCCGCAAAAAACTGCAGAACATAAAACAATCAGAAATATAAACTTTCGCATTTTCGATACTCCAAACAGGCCTTCGGGGCCTTCAGTCAAAAGCGAAATTCTAACCTGAACTGCTCTTAAAATCCATAAAAACATTTTTTCGACGGCTGTTCGCTTTTACTGTTTATTTTGTTCTGTCTTTTTGCCCTGTTCGAATTTTTTCAGGTCAAATACAAAGATTCCTCTGCCGACACCGGCCCAGTCGCCTGACCTTGCGTAATGGAATGACATAAACCTGCCGTCATCGCTGATGACAGGGTTCGTCGCCTTGTAGCCGGGATACTCGGAAAAGAAAGTTAATCGCTCTGTTTTGCCCGACCCGTCGAGCGCCAGTTTGTAAATATCATTGAAAGATGTTCCCTTCGGGTTGTGCTTGTCGCATTCGACCGTTGTAAATTTGCCGTCCGGGAAAATTCCCTCCGGCTCATCATACTGGTTCGGCGCATTCGAATAATTAACGACCTTTCCTGTCTCAATTTCAAGCCCGCAGACATCCGTCCCCTGATGTTCGTAGGCGCTGAAGGTAAGCTCCTTTTCGTCCGGCGGCCGGAAATTCTGTGTCTCGAGAAAACATTTGAAAGACAGGTCATTTGCATCGAGAATTTTTTTCTTGTTTGCAGTCTTCGGCGTGCCCGATTCGTAAACAATGTCCGCCATATAAATACAGTTGTTCACCGTCCAGGCAATCTTCATATTTTTTCGCGAGACTGCCGGCCCTTCCGAGCAATGCTCACCGAGGGCAGCAGGTTTTCCCGAAAGGTCTTTTTTCAATACCCAAAGCTCGCACTGTTTTTCGCTTCGCGCGCCCTGCGGGTCGTTCGGGTCGAAGCGGCGGGGGCCTGAAAGCAGAATGTCGCCGTTGGCAAGATACAGCGCCCGCGTATAGCCTCCGTGATAATAATTGTTTGTAAGAAGCCTGATTTTGCCTGTTTCAAGCTCCACCTCGAAAGCATCTCCGAAGGTTTTGGAAAGAAACAGGATTTTTTTGCCGTCACCCGACCAGTCGGGCCGCTCTCCGAAAAATGCGACCTGTTTTAAATGGGCGGGCAGTTCATCAGCCGGCGATTTGCCCTTTTTTTCCTGTGCTGAGTTTGAATTCGCTGATAAAAAAAGAAACACACCGAGTGAAACTATTGCGATTGTCCTATTGGTCATTGTTTTTCTCCTTAAATTCTCAGGCGACCTTTAATATCTTTCTAAGAACGCTCAAAAGCGTCTTCGGTTCGAAATAATTTTTCGGCAGGTGCACGTAAACCGTCCCGTCATTGGCAACCGTCGTCTTGCATCCGACCCGCTCGAATATATTTTTCTTTGTCAGTAATTTATCATCCGTGAATAAAAACTCAAGGCTGCTTTCGCCCGCCACTATCGATTTTACTCCGATTTTGTCCGCTGCGATCCGCAGCTCGGCAATCTCTAAAAGCTCTTTTACCTCTTCGGGAACCGGCCCGTAAATGTCACTAAGCTCAGCCGATATCTCCTGCAGCTCTCGGCTCGATCGCGCCGCAGCAATCTTGCGGTATGCCTCCATCCTGCTGCGTTCCATCGGTATATAATTTTTCGGAATGTATGCCGCCGTCTTCAAATCGAGCACAGCCGTAATCGGTTTTTCCACCGGCTCGTTCTTTAACCTCTTTACCGCCTCAGCCAAAAGCTGACAATACATCTGGTAGCCGACCATCTGAATATGCCCTGATTGCTCAGACCCTAAAATATTTCCGGCACCGCGAATTTCCAAATCGCGCAGCGCTATCCTGAAACCTGCCCCCAGATGCGAATACTCTTCTATTGCCTTCAGCCTCCTTGCTGCTGTCGGGGTAATCGGTCTCGATTCAGGCAGCAGCATATAAGCGTATGCCCGGTGT
>JBFZBH010000209.1:0-3950 GCA_041308525.1 Phycisphaerae bacterium
GCGAGCCGGCTGTCGGCGGATGTCATCAACTTTACCAAAAAAGAAAGCTCGGTTAGCAAAGGCGAGACGCTGCTTGATACAGCTCGAAATCTCGAGGCTATGGGTATTGATATTGTTGTTATCAGGCACAGTGCTGCTGGTGCAGCGA
This sequence comes from Phycisphaerae bacterium, assembly GCA_041308525.1. GTDB lineage: Bacteria > Planctomycetota > Phycisphaerae > Sedimentisphaerales > Anaerobacaceae > Fen-1359. The sequence continues at coordinate 149 of JBFZBH010000209.1, forward strand.
CTCTGCTTAGCCGCAACATCACAGCCTGTGTTGTCAATGCCGGCGACGGATACTGTGAACATCCCACGCAAGGGCTTCTCGATGTTTATACGATTCGAAAACTTCGCGGGTCTCTAAAGGGCCTTAAGATAGCCATAGTCGGTGACATTGCCCATTCGCGTGTCGCACGAAGCGATATGTGGGCGATGACGAAACTGGGTGCAGAGGTGATTTTCGTAGGGCCCCCGACGCTTATGCCTGCTGATGTTGGCAGGCTTCCTGTAAGCGTCAGCACTTCTCTCGATGAAATTATCGAGAAGGTGGATGTTATTAATATGCTGCGAATCCAGTTCGAACGTCAGAGCAGCAATCCCTTCCCGTCGGTTCGGGAATATTCGCATTATTTCGGCCTGACTGTTGACCGTATGAAAAAAGCCAAGCCGAATATCATTGTTATGCATCCCGGCCCGATTAACAGAGGATTGGAAATGGAAAGCGAGGTTGCCGACGGCGCCAACAGTGCAATACTGCAGCAGGTTTCAAACGGCGTGGCGGTCCGGATGGCTGTCTTATTTTTGGTGTCTCAGGCAGCTGCTCAAACAAATGTGTGAAAAAAACTTAAAACTTAAAACTAAAAATGCAAATTGAAAATCAAAGACAATGCCTGAAACTTTACTAATAACTAATGGACATGTAATCGATCCGGCGAATCACATCGATAAGAAGTGCGATGTCCTTATTATCGATGGCAAGGTTGAAGAGGTCGCCGACCATATCCCGAATAAGGGCGGCAAAAGCAGTGCAGAAAAAAAAGTGATCGACGCATCGGGCAAACTTGTGACTCCGGGCCTTATAGATATACACGTTCATTTCCGTGAGCCGGGCGATGAAGAAGAGGAGACCATTACCAGCGGTTCAGCTGCGGCTGTGGCTGCGGGCTTTACCTCTGTGGTCTGTATGCCGAATACCAAGCCGCCGGTCGAAGATGAAACCGATGTCGAGTATATCCATCGCAAAGGCCGCCAGGCCCGCAAGACGCATGTTTATACGATGGGTTCAATTACGAAGGGCCAGGAAGGAATCGAATTGGCCGAAATGGGCTTTATGGCGGAAGCGGGGGCTGTAGGCTTTACCGATGACGGTCGAGGCCTGCAAAACACATCTGTGATGCTCAAAGCACTCAAATATGCCTCGATGTTTAATAAAGTCATCGCTCAGCATTGCCAGGATGATACAATCGCCGGCGAGGGCGTTATGAATGCCGGATATTTTTCCACGATACTCGGCCTGCCGGGCATTGACTCACTTGCGGAACAGGCGATTCTTTGGCGCGATATTCAGCTTGTAAAGAAACTGCGCAATGGCAATGTCCGCTATCATGCACAGCATATCTCAACCGTCTCGTCTGTGGAATTGATAAGACAGGCAAAAAAGGAGTCGCTTCCAGTTACCTGCGAAGTGACGCCGCATCATCTGCTTTTCACCGAGGAGATGTGCGCCGAATATGACACAAACTACAAAGTCAATCCTCCGCTTAGAACTGCTGCTGATGTCGCTGCCTTAAAAGAAGCAATTGCAGAAGGTCTGGTAGATGCACTCGTGACCGATCATGCTCCTCATCTTCAAAGTGAAAAGGAACTTGAATTTTTATCTGCACCATTCGGGATTGCGAGCCTCGAATGTGCCCTCGGTCTGTACGTCAAGGCGCTTATCGAACCCGGCATTCTCGACTGGCCCGGCCTAATAAAGCTGCTGACAATCGGTCCTGCGGGCGTTATCGGAATCGACAAAGGCTCGCTGTCAAAAGGTAAGCAGGGCGATGTAACGATAATTGACCCGAAGGCCGAATATAAAATTGATGTGAACACGTTCCACTCGAAAAGCAGGAATTGTCCTTACAATAACTGGAAAGTGACAGGAAGGGTTGAAAAAACTATCGTAGGCGGAGAAATCCGTTTCGAAGCACCCGCCTGATTCTAAACCTCGTTAAGGCAAAGTGTGTTTTTTTTGTTTATCTTTTTTATTGCTGGCATTTATGCTGTTTCTGATTGATGGTTATAATCTGCTCTGGTCTGCTCATGCATCCGATGAAGATGCACATACGCTCACCGACCTGGACCTTTGCAGGCTAGTAAGTGAATACCTCGCACTTAAAAAAGCAAGGGGGCAAATTGTATTCGACGGCATCGGGCCTCCCCAGAAGAAGGCCTTCGATTCCATAACCGGCTTGGAGGTCATTTTTACCGGAAAAGCTTCAGACGCTGACACTGTGATTATCAGTAAAATAAGCACATATTCGGCCCCAAAGCACCTTACTGTGGTTACCTCTGACAGGAAAATTCGCGATGCTGCTTCCGTTAAAAAGGTAATTTTGGTAAAATCTGAGGAGTTCTTGGAACAGGTGCTCCAGCAGTTATCTCGCAGAAAAAGGGCAGTTGAACCTGCAGCCAAAAGGCGGGGCATAAGTGAAGCAGAGACCGAACACTGGCTGAAGGTGTTCGGTTTCAAGAAATGAAGTTTACTGCGGCAGCAATTCTGCGGCGGAATGAGTGTATATGCATACTTCTAAAAGAGCTAAAAAACATCTGAAGGCACAACCGATGGTCATCTCCAGGCTGAAGTGGAAAAAAAGCACTCCTGATGGTGTGCAAAACGGCTGTGTTCTTGAAAATCTTGCTTTGGATTCCTCCATCAACGCAATTTCTTTTGCATCAATGGAGGGCAAAATCACATACGTGAACAAGTCTTTTCTCGATATGTGGGGTTACAGGAATACAAATGAAATAATAGGCAAGAAAACATATAGATTTTGGGCGTCAAAAAAAGATGCTGATGCGATGAGGAAGCACCTTTTGAAAAAGGGCAGATGGACCGGCGAGATGCCGGCCAGGAGAAAAGACGGTTCTAATTTTGAAGTCAGGTTATCCGCAAATCTTGTCAAAGGCAATAACGGCAGGCCGCTTTGCACGATGGCCTGTTTTACTGATATCAGCGAAATAAAAAACGCTCTCGAAGCCCTTAAGAAATCTGAGACCAATTTTAAGCTTCTCTTTTATTCTGCTGCCGAGGGGATTCTCTGTGCAGACATCAAAACTAAAAGAATCAAGTTTGCCAATCCCGCTATGTGCAAAATGCTCGGTTACACTCAGGAAGAGCTCATAAAGCTGGGCGTTAAAGACCTGCATCCGAAAGATGCTTTGGGCCGCGTTATTGCTGAATTTGAAGAACACGCCCATAGCAGGAAATCGATATCAACAACTCTTCCATTTCTCAAGAAGGACGGCAAAATAATTTTTTTAAATGTTCATACCGCTCATGTAGTGATAGACCAGAGACCGTGCAATGTTGGTTTTTTCACAGATATAACCCGTCAGCAAAGAGACGCAGAAGCCCTAAGGGAAAGCGAGCGAAGATACCACCTTTTAATCGAGCAGCTTCCGGCTATTATTTACACCGCTGCCCTGGATGATTCGAGCACAACGCTATATACAAGTCCCCAGGTCAGAGAAATGCTGGGTATTTCAGTTGAGGAATATTCCGCTGACCCAGACCGATGGCGGCAACTGATACATCCTGATGATATCCATCGGGTTATGGCTGATTTGAAGAAGTCACATAAGACAGGCAAAAGCTTTAACTGCGAATACCGGATGATCGCCCAAAACGGGCGCATAGTCTGGATGCGTGATGATGCCAGGATTGTTAAGGACTCTAAAGGAAGGCCATTATACCTTCAGGGTGTTATGTACAACATCACTGACCGTAAAAAGGCTGAAGAGGACCTTAAAAAAGCGCGTGACCAGCTTGAATTGCGAGTTCATCA
>JBFZBH010000210.1:0-3933 GCA_041308525.1 Phycisphaerae bacterium
GACCCCCAGTATCCGCCTGTCTTGAAAGAGAACCTGAAAAACAGGATTGAAATAGAGCGCCCCGACCTCTATAAGGAATTATTAAACCTTGAGGAAGAATTGATGAAACAGCAGGAGCAGATGAAAAAGCAGGGCACTTCGGCTTCTTCGTTATGAAATCAGATTTCTCAAACCAGTTAACCCCTTCTCAAAGACAGGCCGTCTTTCACGGCGAAGGCCCGCTGCTCGTCATCGCCGGGCCAGGCAGCGGAAAAACTCGCGTCATCACATATCGTATCGCAGCCCTCGTCGATGCCGGCATCTCCCCTCACAACATCTGCGCGATAACCTTCACGAACAAGGCCGCTGAAGAAATGCGTTTGCGCTGTGCAGGCCTTCTGGGCTTTTCCGCTCCCTCACGCATCAGCACTTTCCATTCGCTCTGTGTCCGAATCCTCCGCCAGTATTCAGAACAGGCAAAGGTCAATTCGAACTTCACCATATTCGATGCAGCCGACCAGGCAAAGTGCATCAAGCAGGCCATTAATGTTTGCGAGCTTGAAACAACAAATTTTTCTCCCTCGCGAATGCTCGAAGCCGTCTCATCGCTCAAGAACCGCCTCGTTAATACCGATTTGATGGAACAGAAAGCCTCCGACTTTTTTTCAAAAGTCCTTGCTAAAATTTATACCTCCTACCAGAACATTCTTTCGCAGGCAAACGCCCTCGATTTCGATGACCTGCTTATGAATACAGCCTTTCTTCTCCGCGATAATCCAGATGTCCGCACCGAGCTTGGAAACCGCTTCAAATTTCTTCTCATCGATGAGTATCAGGACACCAATCACGCCCAGTATCAGATTGCAAAGCAGATTGCCTCAATCCACAATAATATCTGTGCGACCGGCGACCCAGACCAGTCCATATACCGCTGGCGAGGCGCAGATATCCGAAATATCCTCGCCTTCGAAAAAGACTGGCCCAATGCGACCGTCGTAAAACTCGAAGAGAATTTTCGCAGTACCCCCAATATTCTTACAGCTGCTGATAAGCTCATCTCGAATAACAGCAGCCGCAAGCTAAAGGTCCTTATTCCCACACGTCCCGTCGGCAGCGACATATCTATAAGCTGCTGCGACAGTGAACAGGATGAGGCTGCAATTGTCGCCTCGCAGATAAAACAGCTTATCGATTCCGGCTTATCATACCGTGATATCGCCGTCTTCTATCGTATCAATTCCGCCAGCCGTGTCCTTGAAGAGGTTTTTATCCGCAATAAAATTCCATACCAGATTGTCCGCGGTGTTGAATTTTACAGCCGCAGGGAAATCCGCGACCTCCTTGCCTATCTGAAAATCCTTGTCAACCCAGCCGATTCCCTTGCCTTGCTTCGAATCATTAATACCCCCGCTCGCGGCATCGGAAAAACAACAATCGATAAAATTCAATCCTTCGCCTCAGCACATAAAATATCGCTTTATGAAGCCCTTAAGCTCTCTGACAAAATCGATTCTCTTTCAGCGGGCACAAAGGCAAAAATTAAAGTCTTCGTTACATTACTCGAATCATTCAAAAAAGACATCAATGGCCCCGTCGCTCCTCTTGCCGATCGCATCTTCAAAGATTCCGGTTTGGCTGTCGATATCAAGGATAGCGACGAGCTTGATAATATCACCGAGCTTATCAGCGCAGCCGCTGCTTACGACCAGAACGCCGAAAATCCTTCGCTCCTCGATTACCTCCAGCAGATTTCGCTTTACACCGACGCCGATTCTTACGATGCCTCCGGTGACAGGGTCGCCTTGATGACGCTGCATTGTGCCAAAGGCCTCGAATTCGAAAACGTCTTTATCGTTGGCCTTGAAGACGGCATCCTGCCGCACGAAAGAACTGCCCAGGAAGATGACCAGATTGAAGAAGAGCGACGTCTTTTCTTTGTCGGGATGACCCGTGCAAAGAGCAGGCTCTTTATAAGTTTCGCTCAGTACCGCACAATTCGCGGCCAGCTCCTTCGAAGCATTCCCTCTCCTTTTCTCTACGAGCTTGGCCTCGACCTTTCTCAGACCAGCCGCTCAGAAGGCCTCTCTTTTCAGGATGATGATTCGCTCGAAAAATCCATTATGCCGCTCTTTGTGCCGGGACAGAAAGTAAAACACAAAACCTTCGGCACCGGCAAAGTTGTTGAATTCGTTGATATGGGGGAAAACAGCATCGTCGTCGTCAAATTCAACTCCGGCCAAACCAAATCCCTTATGCTCAAATACGCCAACCTCTCCATAATTTAGCCTTTTTCCAAATTTATTCATACCTCTTGTCATGCTGAGCGCAGTGAAACGAAGCGAAGAATCTCCCACCAAATAATAAATAGTGAATCTGGAATAGTAAATTCTATTTCCCCTTCGTGCCTTCGTGTCCTTGTGGTGATAAAATAAAATTAGAAGGTCATTGAGCTTGTGAAAATAGCGGTGAAATCTTTTTCTCTGGCGGTTTATTCTTCTAGAATTTCGAAGTATTTATAGATTGGGTAAACTATTTTTTGTTCATTTACTCCGATTTTTTTTAAGTAGTCATCCAAAAGCCGCCATCCGGCGAAGCCGTCGCCTACTTGCGGTTCGAGGCAGTAAAACGCCAGGTTTGCAGTCGGCTGAGCCATATCGACCTTAAAAGTTCCTGCTGGAAACTGCCTTTTAGGAGATTCGATAAATTCGCCTTCGAGGATGGTCATCTCATATTGGCCATATCCCGGTTTTTTTATAGAAGACATTTTGTCTATGACGTATTCTTGTCCTGTTGCGGCGACAGGCTTTTCGAGGACATCGACTTTGACGTTGTGGAGTCTCAGTTTTTCAACGATAAATTCCATATCCGCAGGAATCAGGTAGCCTCTTGGCATAACAGCTTGTTCTGTGCCGACGGGTTTTGTCAGGAGTTCCAAATCCTTGTGTAAAAGGGGAGGCTCATCCGGATTTTCGAGAGCGGTTTGGAGAACGCTTGTGCCTGGCAGGTACTTCATGACAAGCTTTTCGTATGCGTAAATGTCAGCTTTGCCGGCTGATTCGTATTTGCCGGCAATATAATTTTTCACCTTGCCTGTATGTGCCTCGTTCAGGATTTTATTTACCACATCTTCGTCAGCCTGTTTGCAGATTTGCTGCATTTGTTCGCCATTTTCATAGACATATTCCAGAAGCTCTCTTGCGAAAACATACTGGCTGTAAATTCTTTTCTCGAAAGATTCGAATCCGGGAGTTTCGACAAGAATTGCCATTCTGTTTCTCAGGCCGTAAGCGTTTACCAAAAATTTTGCTTCTGTAGTCCAAAGTGCTCTTTCCGGTGAATATAAGGTTGGAGATGAGTTTTTGTCAACACGGCCGTATGTGAAGATCTCAATGCCGCCCTTTTGGAAAGCGGCCTTTCTGACAGCAGGCAAGAGTTTTTCAGAGACATATTTTCCTGGTTCAGGATGAGCAGCAGGTATGGTTGAAGTCGTATAGGTGATTGAATATGCAGTTGTTGTTATCTCCAGCAGGTGTGTATCGAGAATTACAGTCGGATCCCAGTTGTTAAAAAGATTGCGGCAGAGCCCCTGCATATTCGTGGTTTCAAGCTTTATGGCATCCCGGTTAATATCGAAGCCGAGAGCATTTTCTCTTATCCCCGCCAGGTTCGGCAGTTCGGGCTGAATGCTCCAGCTTTCATTGCCGTCCACATTAAAATTCGGACAACAAAGAATAATCAGCTTGTCGAGAAGATATTTTTTGTCGCCGATGAGAATGTCCCTGATTAGCATCATCAGGGCTTCTTTTCCTTCGCATTCACTTGGGTGGATACCTCCCTGCAGATAGACAACTGTTTTGCCGGATTCAGCCGCCTCTCTCGGTGACGTTACCCTCGGATTAGCCATAACGATTACAGGACAGTTTCTCCTAAGGTCACTGGTAAACATATTATAGA
>JBFZBH010000211.1:0-3913 GCA_041308525.1 Phycisphaerae bacterium
TGTGAGGTGTTGACGGCAAAATGAGGGCGGCTTAACAGGGCCGTTTGTCTCTATGCCAAAAAAAGATGCTATAAGGTTGCAGGCAAAAGTCCTCGAAGCTTTGCCGAACGCGATGTTTAAGGTGCAGCTCGAGGGCGGCCACGTAGTCCTGGCGCATGTGTCGGGTAAAATGAGAATGCATTTTATCCGGATATTGCCGGGCGATACGGTGACAATTGAAATGTCGCCTTATGATTTAAACCGGGGCCGCATTATTTTACGCAACTGACGGCAGGTAAATTTTTAGATTGTTTTTCTGGTGAAAAAATGAAAGTTAGAAGTTCAGTTAAGCGAATTTGTGAAAACTGCAAGATAGTTCGCCGCCGAGGCGTCGTGAGGGTCATTTGTTCCAACCCGCGACACAAACAGCGACAGGGTTAATTTTGTTGGATAAAAAGGAGCTGATATGCCGCGTATAGTTGGCGTTGATATTCCGGACAAGAAGCAGATTTGGGTTGCATTGACATACGTTTACGGTGTCGGCAAACATAGCGCGAAAGACATTTTGGAAAAGGCCAAGGTCAGTCCTGGGGCCAGGGCCGGCAAGCTTACAGAAGATGAGCTAAGCCGCATTACGCAGATAATCGAGCGAGATTATATCGTCGGCGGCCAGCTTCGCAGGCAGGTGACTCAGAACATCACGCGTCTGAGGGAGATAGGCTGCTACAGGGGCATGAGGCACAAAAAAGGCCTTCCTGTCAGAGGTCAGCGCACGCGGACCAATGCCCGGACCCGTAAAGGCCCGAGAAAGACGGTTGCAGGAAAGAAGAGCGTTAAGGAAGCCCGTTAAAAAACAATGAACAGTTTTGTTCTTGATTGAGGATTTTATGGCGAAAAGTGTAAAACGAAAAATAAGAAGAAATGTTGTAAAGGCCGTAGCTCATATAAAGGCTACGTTTAACAATACGTTAATTACTATAACTGACGCAGATGGGAATACCTTGTGCACAGGCTCAGCCGGCTGCATAGGCTTTAAGGGGTCACGAAAGAGCACACCGTTTGCAGCCCAGCAGGCCGCGATGAAATGTGCCGGGATTGCCACTCGTCTTGGAGTTAAAGAAGTTGAAATAAGGGTCAAAGGGCCCGGGATGGGACGCGAGTCGGCCATATCGGCTTTTCAGCAGGCCGGTTTGCGAATTTCCTCAATCGAAGATATTACGCCGCTTCCGCATAACGGGTGCCGGCCCCCTAAAAGAAGAAGAGTATAATTTTTTTGGAGAATAATAAAAAAGATGGGACGTTATCTTGGTTCATCTTGTAAACATTGCCGCCGTGAAGGCATAAAACTTATGCTGAAGGGCATAAGATGCGAAACAGCCAAATGCCCGATTGAAAAGAAGCAGAAAAATCTTGCTCCCGGTATGCACGGGTGGCGTCACAGCCGCGGCGGTGAATATGCAGTGCGGCTTCGCGAGAAACAGAAAGTAAAGAGATATTACGGTCTTTTCGAGCGGCAGTTTATGGGTTTTCTGCGTCAGGCAGAGAAGTCAAAGGGAAACACAGGTCAGGTTCTTTTGCAGCTGCTGGAGAGAAGGCTCGACAACGTTGTCTATAAACTGAATTTTGCGGCTTCCCGAAAGGCAGCAAGGCAGCTTATTACACACGGTCATATATATTTAAATGGACGTAAAGTCAGCGTCGGCGATTATATAGTGAAAGTCGGCGATAAAATAAACCTTAAGAATTCTGAAAAAAGCAGTAAGAAAATAACTCAGCAGCTTGACAGTAATCCGAACTTTACCGTTCAGAACTGGCTTCAGCTCGATAAGTCAAACCGGACGGCGGTCGTTGTTGCACTGCCGAGCCGTGATGATGTTCAGATTCCGGTCGAGGAGCAGCTCGTTGTCGAATTCTGCTCGCGATAATTATCGGATACTGAAGTTCAGTTGATTACTGGCTGATAAGTTAAATTAAGTTAAAATTTGCAGGAGGCTTATATGCGAGTTACATGGCGCGGTTTAGAATTGCCAACACGGGTTGTGCAGGACAAGACCATTTCAAGCGACAAATATGGCCGGTTCTATATCGAGCCTTTCGAACGCGGTTTCGGCACGACGATCGGCAACAGCCTAAGAAGGATTCTGCTGTCCTCTCTTGAGGGAAGTGCTGTTACGTCCATAAAGATAAAAGGTGTGGACCATGAGTTCACGTCCATCAAGGGCGTAATGGAGGATGTTACCGATATAGTACTGAATATAAAGAACCTTGTCGTTCGCCTTAACAGCGACGAGCCTAAAGTAATGCAGGTCTCCACGCATAAAGCCGGAGTTATTACAGCTGCGGATATTCAGGCAGACCCGGCAATAGAGATAATCGACAAGGCCAAACCTATCGCGACACTCACCGAAGATGTTGAGTTCGAGATGGAGATGGTGGTCGGCAAAGGGCGCGGTTATGTTCCCGCTGCCGAGCGTATTGCAGCTGCAGACAGGTTCGACCAGGAAATCGGCAGAATTGTGGTCGATGCTTTGTATTCGCCGGTTGTTAGGGTCCGCTATGTTACCGAAGAGACCCGTGTCGGGCAGAAAACAAATTACGATAAGCTTATTCTCGAGATTTGGACTAATGGAACTATATCGCCTGAAATGGCAATGGTAGAGGCAGCCAAGATTCTAAGGAAACACATCAATCCTTTTGTCCAGTACTTCGAGGTCGGGCAGGAAACCGTATCTGTTCCCGCGATAGAGGTTCCGGAAAGACCAAAGCCTGCTATCGATGAGGAACTTACACAGAAACTGGAAATGCCTGTTGCAGAGCTTGAGCTGTCCGTGAGGGTAAGCAACTGCCTGGAATCCATAAAAATCGAAACAGTAGGTCAGCTTGTCAAAATGACCGAAGCCGAACTACTTAAAGTTCGCAGCTTCGGCAAAACGAGCCTGCGGGAAGTGCAGCGAAAGCTTTCTGATTTGGGTTTGGCGTTGGGTATGACCGATGTTGAAGTCCCGAAATGATTGTGTGTTGGTCTTTGAAATAAAGTTTTATTTTTACAGGAATTTGAAAATATGCGTCATAGAATAGCAGGTCGAAGTTTAGGCCGTGACAGTGAACATCGCGTAGCATTGCGCCGCAATATGGCGGCGTCTCTATTCGAGAGTGAGACTATTTCAACAACAATCCAGAAGGCAAAGGAAGTAAAGCCATTCTGTGAGAAATTAATTACACTTGCCAAAAAAGGCACGCTTGCAGCGAGGCGCCGGGCAATTTCTCTGCTTGGAAACCGGAGAATCGTTAAAAATGAGGAAGGCGAAATTGTTAAGGTAAACACGGTAATCGGAAAATTATTCAGCGATATCGCCCCAAGATACCTCGATAGACAGGGCGGCTATACCAGGATAATCAAGCTTTCCAAAACAAGACTCGGGGATGACGGCCAGCTCGTTTTGCTGCAGCTTGTCGGGAAAGAGCAGGAACCGAAAAAGACTTCTTCCAAAAAATCACATACCAAAAAGGAACCTGCCCCTGAAAAAACCGCTCAAGCGCCTGCAGAAAAGGTCGAATCATCGGAAAAGGCTGCCGAGACCACCGAACAGCCGAAACCTTCCTGATTTTAAGCCGGCACCTTTTTAATAAAATTTATTTTTTTGATGGCTGCTTATGAATTCATCCGATTGTATTTTTTGTAAAATCATTTCCGGTCAAATACCGTCTATAAAAGTTTATGAGGACGAGGTTGTCCTTGCGTTTTTGGATATAGGGCCTGTGAGCGATGGCCATACCCTCGTAGTGCCAAAGCAGCATGTTGAAAAACTAGATACCTGTCCGGCAGAGCTTTTATGCGAGGTTTCCAAACGAGTTGGCAGGATTGCTGCAGCGGTAACATCGGCCGTTAAATGTGACGGATACAATGTTCTGTGCAATAACGGCCGCGCAGCCG
>JBFZBH010000212.1:0-3902 GCA_041308525.1 Phycisphaerae bacterium
TGCAATGTCGTAAAAATTGGAAACCTTCTGTCCATTGACTGATAATATCTCGGCCCCGCCCGGTATCCCAAGCCCCTCTTCCCTCTCACCGAACGGAATTGTCTGTGCCGCCACAGGTCTCGAAAGGTCAAGCGAAAGTATTATGCCTATTGTCACCCTTTTGCGATCAGGGTCATATCGCGGCTCCGCGTTTACCGTAACAATTTGCTCAACTCCGTTCGCATCCGCACGCAAGACCTCAATTGGAAACTGTTTGCCATCGTTCATTTCCGTTGTTTCTCTCAGCTGCTTGAAATTCGGCTCAGCAATCCCATCGACCTTAACGATAATATCCCCGGCCATCCAGTCATCGGTGCTCAGCAGTTCTGACACGCCTATAACCTTCAAACGCGGCAGAATCGAATACACCTCCCCGATATCATTCTTCACTGCGTCTCTCTTCAGCGGGCTGCTCAGCGCAAGCGGTATTTTCGTATCAAACAAAATCGTGTTCGCATCCGCCCCTTCTCCCTTTCCATCCTTCCTCTCGATTGTCACAGTAACCTCAGGCTCGAAAATATCTTTTATCATCCTCGTAAGCTCTCCGTATGTGCCGACAGGCTGGCCGTTGACCGCGCAGATTACATCCCCCGGTTTCAGTCCCGTTATTTCATACAGTTCCTTCTCCTCATCCTCTGTTGCCAGTTTCGATATGCTCAGATTTTTCGGCCCGTCGATCCCGAACGGTAAAAGAAGTTTCCTCTGAAGGTCGCCGTCCTCTGAAATAAGCTCCAGCTCCCTTATCGTGCCGTCCTCACTCCTGACCTTTACAGGAATAATCTGTCCTTTTTCCGAGAATCCCGACTCCATCGCGATGTCCGTCAAATCGAGATTGAAGCTTCTGCCCGCAATCTCAATTATCTCGTCCCCGCTTTCGATGCCCGCCATCGCCGCCGGCGACCACGGCACAACATCACCCGCCACTGGCGGTATGAACTTTATCCCGATTCGAAAAACTGCAATTGAAATTAAAATTGCTGCTATCAGATTGAAACTGACCCCCGCCACAAGCACCAGCGCCCTCGCCCACGCAGGCTTGTTCGAATACGCCCGCGGGTCGCCCGTGCTCTTCACCGCCCCGACGTCCTCCTGGCCGAGTATCTTCACAAATCCCCCGAACGGCATCAAACCGATTTTATATTCCGTCTCCCCTTCTTTCTTCGGCCCGCCGAAATAAAATTCAATCCCGCCCTCTTCCGCTTTTGCGCCTTCCGGTCTCGCAGCTTCGCTCTTTCGTATCACCGTCGGCAAAAAGCGGATCCGGTAACCCTTTTCCGTCCTCTTGAAACTCACTAGCGCCGGCGGAAAACCCAGCGAAAACGCTTCAACCTTCATCCCCGTCAGCTTCGCTATGCTGAAATGCCCGAATTCATGCACCCCAACTACAACCCCGATTCCCATAGCAACAATAAATATATTTAAAACAACAGAAAAACCCAGCGACTGGACCGCAAGATAAATTCCTATCCCCGCGACAATCAGCCACAAAAACGGCTGGCTCTTATTTGCCTGTTCTGCCGGCGGCTGCTCTGCTGCCCCATTTGCGTTTGACATATTGTTTTCTTCGGACATTTATTTCTCCAAATTTATTATCTGAAAGCCGCCTGACCCACTGCCCCCCGGACCTGCTCCCTGGCACGAGAATCTGATTCCATCAGCTCATCCAGACCTGCCTCTTCCTTGTATGTATGTTTACTCAAACAACCCTCTATAAGTTCGACAATATTCGTAAACCTTATATTTCCTGCCAAAAACTGCTCCACAGCCGCCTCATTCGCCGCATTAAACACCGCAGCAGCCGTTCCGCCAAGCTTCGCAACCTCAAATCCAAGTGCCAGCGCCCGAAACGTCTTCAAATCCGGCTTCTCGAACGACAGCTTCCCAATCCTTTCAAGCTCCAGCCGCTTCGCCGCCCCACCGACACGCACCGGGTACGTCAACGCATACTGTATCGGAAGGCACATATCCGGAAGACCCATCTGGCTGATCACAGAGCCATCAACAAACTCAACCAATGAATGTATTATCGACTCCGGATGTATAAGAACTTCTATCTTTTCCACCGTCATATCGAACAGCCACCTCGCCTCAATCACCTCCAGCGCCTTATTCATCATCGTCGCAGAATCTATCGTAATCTTCTTACCCATGTCCCACACCGGATGCGCAAGCGCCTGCTTGACCGTCACATTCTCCAGCTCCTCCGCCCCCATCTTCCTAAACGGCCCGCCTGAGCTTGTCAAAATAATCCTCGCTACCTCTTCTCGCCTCCCCGCCTGCATCGCCTGAAAAATCGCCGAATGTTCACTGTCAACCGGAATCAATAACGCATTATTTTCCCTCGCAGTCCTCGTAAGAAGTTTCCCCGCAATCACCAGCGGCTCCTTATTCGCAATCGCCAGCCGCTTGCCCTTCTTTGCAGCCGCCAAAACCGCCTGCAGTCCCGCCGACCCCACCACAGCGCTCACAACAATTTCCGCACCCTCAAGCTCCGCAATCTCAACAAGACTTTCCGCACCCGTTAAAATCTCTATCTTCGAATCCCCAATCAGCCCTTTTAGCTGCGCATATTTTTCCTTATTCGCTATCGCAACAATTCTTGGTTTATATTTCGCAGCCTGCTTCGCCAATAGCTCAACATTATTATGCGCCGAAATCGCCTCTACCTTAAACCCCCCGCCCCGCTGATGCTCATTGAGCGCATCTATCACCTTAAGGGCATTCTTCCCAATCGACCCCGTACTTCCCAGTATCACAACCTTTTTTTCCATCCCCCATAGTATCCCACCATTGTTCCTTTCTGTCAACCGCATCCCCCTGACCGTTTGGGAGTTGTCATTCTCGTGTACGCGGGAATCCAGTCCGTTCATACGTTTAACAACTCACGAAACGAGCCTCGCTACCGCAGCCGTTTAACGTTTATCTTCTGCCCTTTGCTTGCCTCACCAACTTGCTTGCCTGGCGTAGTGAAATGAAGACGGGCCTGCCGCATCGTCCCGTCCTTCGTAGTCCGGCATTTTCCATTCGGGGGTTCATTACTTATTATTTAGTACACCTCTTGACAGCAAAATTATTGCATTTGCCCCTTTATTATCATATATAAAATATCTTCAGGACTAAGAAAAAAACCCTTGCTTTTTAAACAAGCTTGAATATTCTATTGGACAATTATGCTCTGTAGCGTAACTGAGCAGTATTATCTATTGTTTTTTTTGAATTTCAGACAAAGGAGAAAATAATGGCAAAGAGTGCAAAAGCAGCAACAAAAAGTGAGATTCTCTCGAAAATCGCGGAGGAAACAGAGCTTTCCCGTAAACAAGTGGCTTCAGTATTAGATTCGCTGGCAGGCCAAATCAAGTCAGCCGTGGGCAGGAAAGGCCCGGGCGTCTTTGCAGTGCCTGGCCTGATGAAGATTATAGTTATTAACAAACCCGCTACACCTGAAAGGAAAGGTATCAACCCCTTCACAAAGCAGGAGCAAATCTTCAAGGCAAAGCCGGCACGCAGAGTTGTCAAGATTCGGGCACTTAAGGCCCTGAAGGATATGGTAAAGTAATCTGCTTACTTGCCTTCAATTACATACAGGTTTCCTCTGCAGCGTATCGGTTGGAATATATAACCAATCGGTCTAACGTTCTATGCTAAGCTGACAGAAAATTGGTGTTTCTCATGGACTGCCTTCACCCTCTGAAGGCAGTCCCTTTTCTCTAATTTTTCCCTGGTCAATTCCCTCGATTTTTCCATATTTGCCTCACACTGGTTGTCATTCTGAGCGCCTTTAGCCCTGAATGAAATGAAGGGGAAGAATCTCCCTTTATCCTTCAAATATTCAACGTTCAAAGTTCGACGTTCATTGTTGAGTC
>JBFZBH010000213.1:0-3900 GCA_041308525.1 Phycisphaerae bacterium
CGAGCTGAACAATTGGCCTTAATTGGAACATTAAGCACTGCTATGGTTCATGAGCTGTCTCAGCCGCTTACGGCGATACGATTATATATTGAAAACTGCATTTTCGAATTAGAGAAAAAATCTTCCTGTGATTTTGCCTATACAAAGCTGAGAGATGCCCTAAATTCGATTTCGGAGGCAAACTCGGTAGTCAGGCGGTTGCGCGGTTTTGCACATGTTTCTTCGGCGAAACAAAGCCGAGTAGAAGTTATAAATACAGCCGGGAAAATTGTTGAGATGCTGAAGGAAAGTGCTCAGCAGGCAAGAGTTGATTTATTGCTGAGAGATTTCAAGGTGCCGGCGATATATTCTTCCAATGAACGGGATATTGGGAATTTGTTTTTTGCACTTATTGAGAACGTCATCCAGGCAGCAGACGACAAAGCAGAGCATAAACTTATTATCGACGGCGAGGTCCGCGGGCAGGAGGTTGAAATACGTTTTGCCGATGACTGTGGAGGAATAGAGCCTGAAAATGTAGATAAAATTTTCGAGCCGTTTTTTACAACCAAACCCGCAGAGAAGGGAATGGGATTCGGGCTGTGTATGGTCCATCGCATCGTATCGCAGGCAGGCGGCAGGATCAGGGTCGAAAACCATTATGGAAAAGGGACAACTTTTATTGTTAATTTGCCCATTAAAGGAAAAATAAAGGTATAGAGGCTGTCCGATGGCAAAGAAGCACAAACAAAATGTTTTTGTTGTTGACGACGATTCAAGTGTCCGCAGCGCGGTCGCCGAAGCCCTCGACCAGAACGGCTTTGTTGTGTCCTGTTTTGAGAGGGCTTCAGATTGTCTTAAGCAGATGTCTGGTCAGAACTGCGACTTGCTTATTACTGACCTTAAGATGGCGGAAATGGACGGTATAGAGCTTGTCCGCAGGTCCAGGCATCTTATTCCATGGCTGCCGGTTATGGTTATCACCGGATATGGTGAAGTTGGGGCTGCTGTGGCTGCAATGAAGGCAGGCGCCGCAGATTTTTTGGAGAAACCCATGGAAAGGCAGAGCCTACTGGCAAGCGTCCGGTCTTTGCTGGAGCTAAATTATTTGAAAGACAGTATAGCGGGCAGGCCTTTAAGCGAGACAGAAGAAAAAGTTTTACACTTGCTGATGAAGGGAATGAGCAACAAGGAAATAGCGAAGGTGCTGAATCGCTCAGTAAGAACCATAGAAGTGCACCGCAGCCATATTATGCGCAAGTTCAATGTTGACAATGTGGTGAGTCTTGTCGAACGGGTTATGGCAGAGGAACAGCCGGACCGGGCAGAAGACGGCAGCCGGAAACCTCGCCAAGAAAGGTAAAAATAATTTCTCAAGAAAAAGCAAGAATACGTAGTTTCCACAATTGTCGAATTTAATCTCATATCCGATAATAGTATATTAATAAATAAACAAGATGTGAATGGAACGTTTATTTAAGAAGATTGATTTCAGAAATACTGTTGAAGGACTGGGCTGCGGCAGAGAGTCCTGTTTTTATAGATTTATGATGTGGTGAAAAAGAAAGGCAAGCATAAAGATATATGCTGCCAGCAAAGAGAAGAGATTTTAACCCTGTTGGCTATGCGTTTTTATTGAGAACCGGCAAAGAGTGTCAATAATTTGAAGTAAAGAGACATTTGTATTGAATTGAATCAGGAGGAGCAAAAATGAGATACGGCAGAGGGTTTCTAATTACCGCAATATTCCTTTCGATTGCTGCTGCTATTGCGTGCAGTTTTATTTCTGTAAAGTGGACACTGGAGCAATACGATAAAGCACATCGAGCAATTTATTCTCAAAGCATCGCACCAAGCAGTTCATCTTCCAATGTTTCGAGAGCAAAAACAGGCGGATTCTGGGCAGATATGACGTGGGACGACACAATAGGTATGAGCGTTCTGCTTGGAATAATCAGCGCGGCTGTTGGCTTTGCGGTAATATGGTGTCCATATATAATGATAACGAAAACACTGCAAAGGCAGCAGAGAAAATCTTTTTTACCTTATCAAAATTACGGCCCGCAGGGACGGACATTAAAGGCGTGGCCGAAGGGGGAGCAGGCACAAGGCTGAAGTTACAATACTCTGAACAGCAACAGCGCAATTATCCCGTTTAAGATTACTTTGAAAAAATTAGTAATATCCACGATAGAGTTTTAACTGTGTTTCATGTCGTAATGATTTCAATTGTTCGTGGGCATTCCGGCCAATCAGAGAGTGTATCAGGACGAGAAGATAACGGGTGAAGGAGAAAATTACTGAGTGCTGCTTTAAGATTGCAAAGATTGCCCGGATGAGCTGCCTGCGGCAAGTAAATATTTTTGGCAGTTAAGATTTTCTGTAAACGATTAAGGTTGATATATTAGACCATCCATTGTTTACCGCAACATTGGCTGGAATTTTTTTAAAGAGTATTAACAATGCATTGCGTGCCGGACTTTATTATTCCGCAGGGTAATCTTTCCAAAGGCGAGTCGGGCTGTAAAGGATGAGGCAGTTGTTATGTATTTGAGGCTGGAGTTAAGAGATAAGCATTTTGTTGAGTGGGATTTTACATAACTTTTACTTTTCATAAGTCTTTGCGCGGCATATACTTGCTTAAAAATAGCTGCGGGTTTGAAGAGAATGCATTATAAAATCAACCTTTCGGCCTCTGCGGCGTCTAAATATAATGAAGGTTATGATTAGAATTTCCCTGTAGAGGGGAATTGGAAATTAAAGTTAATAGTCGAGAGGACAAAAAAATGTTTAGAAAAACAAACTCCAATTCGATTGTGTCAGCTTCCATTATCAGCTCATTAATTTTTGTTCTGCCTGTATTGTTTTACTCACAGGCACTCGGTGCCCAGCAGGCCGGGCCTGACATTTCTATTCTGAAGGTCTCATCGGAAGGCATTACAGTCCAGTTCACTCCTCCTAAAAGCACAAGCGGCACCCTTGAGGCAGAGCTTCATGAGATTGATGGCAAACTCCTGGCTAAGGTGACGAGGCAGCACAAAGGCAAGCCAATTGAGGTTGAATTGTTCGGACAAATCAATGAGAAAGACCTCGGCAATTATTATCTGCGATACCGATTTTCATCCGGCGATGAATTTCAGCAGAGAAGCCTGCTGTTCGCCGGTGAAATTTTAGAGACAACTGTTTTAGGCCAGAGGGAGTTCGTTGCAGGGACTCAGCCGCTGATAAGGATCCTCGTAAAAGACCACTCAACAGGTGTTCCGATTCAGGGGGCAACTGTCAGTGCTGAATTGTTAGAGCAGGATAAGACTATCTCAAAATTTACTTCCAAGACAGACAAGTATGGTGAGGCAGCAGCAAAACTTCAGATGCCCGACAGCCCGATGAATAATCTGAAACTCAAAATTCTCGTCACGACAAAAAACTCGAAGGACACTATCGAAGAAACCATTCAGGTGCGAAGCAGTCTCAGGACGCTGCTTACCACAGACAAGCCTTTGTATCAGCCGGGACAAACCATTCACATACGTTCGCTGACTTTGTCCGGCGAAGAAATGAAACCGCTTTCAGAAGCACAGGTTGTTTTCGAGGTAGAGGATTCAAAAGGCAATAAAGTCTTCAAGTCCAGCAAAAAGACAGATGAGTACGGCATCGGTTTTACTGATTTTGTTTTGGCTGACGAATTAAATATGGGGACTTATAGAGTCAGGGCAATTGTCGCAGGTGTTAAAGAAGAAAAAACTGTAAATATCGAAAGATATGTTTTGCCAAAATTTAAAATAAACTTTAAGAGCGACCGCAATTTCTATCAACCCGGAGAAACCGTTAAAGGTGAAATTCAAGTCGATTACTTCTTCGGCAAACCAGTTGCGCTGGGCAAGGTTCAGATAAATTGCGCCAAGTTCGATGTCGAATATGCCG
>JBFZBH010000214.1:0-3893 GCA_041308525.1 Phycisphaerae bacterium
GACAGGCACCGGCTCTTTGAAAGCACCTATCAGGACCAGATAAAACCATAAGGATGCAAAAGCAAAGGGATACAGCCAGGTGTTGTAGGTGCCGAAATATCCTGTTATCGGGAAGAGTGCGAAAAAGAGACCGGCGAGAAGAGCGGTAATCGGGTCATAGAGATGGCGGACAATCCGTATGAAAATAATGAGCGCGGCGATAGTCAGCAGGCCGTGCACAACACGCAAGGACCAGACATTGATGCCGAGAATTTTCATAGAGGCGGCGTCGAGGAGCGTAGAGAGAATCGGGTGATTAAGATAGCGAACGGGATTTTCTGTGGGAGGCTGGCCGACGGCGAAGGTGTCGAAGCCTTTTGTGTAGCCAAGCCCGTATGTGACGTGTGCCCTTGCGAGCCAGGCGAAGTGTGCCTGTCCCCAGCTATGGAGGCCGTAAAAGGGGCGGGTAAGGTCGTTCCACATGATAGCAAGTGCAGCGACGGATATAATCAAGACGCAAAGCCAGAAATAGATGTTTCTTCTTTCAGCGGGCAGCTTCAGGGGTGCGGCGTTGTTTTGGTCTGTCTTGAGATCCGGAGTCTTCTTCATAAAACAGGCTCCCTGTGAGAGTTAAGTCTGTTGGAATGCCGGTTATTTACATATGCGGCAGACCAAATTATTTCAGTTGTTTTTTTCATTCAACTCCTGTAATATTTAGCCCTTACAGGGCAAATTGTAAGGTATAGTAATGATAAAAATACCGGCTGTAAAGCTTTATGTAGGCGAAATGTGCAGGTGCGGCGAGCCGGTTTTTTAACGCCTGTGAAGTCCTGTATAGGGGAACTTATATGGAAAAGAGCTTGAATGTTGCAGTAGTGGGGGCCGGTTACTGGGGGAAAAACCTGGTAAGGAACTTTGCGGGGGCGAAAAGATGCAGCCTGAAATATATCTGCGACCTCGATGAAAAGATACTGGCAGCCCAGAAAAAAAATTATCCGAATATCACGGTCACAGCCGACCTCGATGCAGTATTGAAGGACAAGGCCCTCGATGCTGTTGTAGTGTCGGTGGATGTTCCGGCGCATTTCGAGGTGGCGAAAAGGGCGCTCGATGCGGGCAAGCACACTTATGTTGAGAAGCCTTTGACGCTGAATGCGGCGGATGCGAAATTGCTGATTGAGACGGCGAAGAAGAAAAATTTGAAGCTGATGGTGGGGCACCTGCTGGAGTATCATCCTGCGGTCAATTATATAAAGGAGCTAATCGGGAGCGGCAAGCTCGGGACGCTGTATTATATGTACACACAGCGGGTGAATTTGGGAATCATCAGGCAAAATGAGAATGCGTGGTGGTCGCTTGCGCCGCACGATATTTCCGTAATATGCTATCTGTTCGGGTCGGAGCCTGTGTCGGTGTCGGCGAGAGGGCAGTGTTATCTTCAGCCGGGGATAGAGGACGTGGTTTTTGCGACGGTTAAATTCAGCGACGGGAAGATTGCAAATATACACTGCAGCTGGCTTGACCCGAATAAAATCAGGAAGATGACGGTAGTAGGGTCGGAAAAGATGGTGACATTCGACGATATGGAGGCGAGCGAGAAGATACGAATATGGGACAAGGGCGCGGCGATTAAAAAAGACACGGCTGCGACGTATCCGGAGATAATTTCGCTTCGGTTCGGTGACATCGTAATTCCGAAAATTCCATCGAGCGAGCCGTTGTCTATCGAATGTGCACAATTCATAGATGGGATTCTGGATGATAAACCGATACTGACGGACGGCAACGATGGTCTTAAGGTGGTGCAAATTTTGCAGGCAGGGCAGAAGTCGCTTCGTAACAACGGCCAGCCGGTCAATCCTCAGGAGGTATAATGAGCGAGCAGAAAGAATATTTTGTTCACGAATCGGCTTATGTTGACGAGCCGTGCGAAATCGGCAAGGGGACGAAAATCTGGCACTTCAGCCATATATTGAAAGATGTTAAAATCGGGCAAAAATGCATTTTTGGCCAGAACGTCAACGTTGCAAGCGGGGTAGTCATCGGGAATAATGTGAAAGTGCAGAATAATGTCTCGATATATACGGGCGCAGTTATCGAAGATGATGTATTTTTAGGGCCATCTTGTGTGCTGACGAATGTTACAAATCCGCGCTCGCAGGTGGTGCGGCATGATATTTATGAAAAGACGATTTTCCGGCGGGGGACGACTGTCGGGGCGAATGCGACGATTGTGTGCGGAATTGAGCTTGGGCGGTATTCATTCATCGCGGCAGGCGCAGTTGTTGCGAAGAATGTACCCGATTATGCCCTGATGATGGGCAATCCGGCAAGGCAGGCCGGGTGGATGAGCAGGCACGGCGTCAGGCTGGGCAAGCCGGATTCGCAGGGGATTATGATTTGTCCAGAAAGCGGATATAGATATAAAGAAATTTCGCCCGGGGTTTTGAGGTGTCTTGACCTCGATGAGGAGGCGCCGCTGCCGGCAGAAAAGGCGGTCGGGAAAATTCCTTACGATGAATTTAAAAAAAATGCAGCGAAGTAAATAGAGTTTTTTAATTTTTTTCTTTAGGAGAATTTATAAATGCAGGTTCCACTGTTGGATTTGAAGGCACAGTATGCGAAAATTAAGAATGAGGTCCTTGCGGCGGTATCGGAAGTGCTTGAGAGCCAGGTTTGCATAGGCGGACCGAAGGTTACAGAGCTTGAGGGGAAAATAGCAGCGGTCAGCGACTGCAAATTTGCGGTTGGTGCATCGAGCGGGACGGATGCGATATTAAATGCACTGATGAGCCTTGAAATCGGGAGCGGCGATGAGGTCATTACGACGCCGTTTACGTTTTTTGCGACGGTCGGCTCGATAGTGAGGACTGGTGCAAAGCCTGTGTTCGTCGATATCGACCCTGAAACTTACAACATCGACAGCAAGAGAGTTGCAAAGGCTGTGACGAAGAAGACAAAGGCGATTATGCCTGTGCATCTGTTCGGGCAGATGGCGGATATGGACCCGATTATGGAAATTGCGAAATCGAAAAATATTGCGGTAATCGAGGATGCGGCACAATCGATAACGAGCACATACAAAGGCAAAAAAGCTGGAAGCGTGGGAACGGCTGGGTGTTTCAGCTTTTTCCCGAGCAAGAACCTCGGCGGCATAGGCGACGGCGGTATGATTGTTACGAATGACGAGCAGCTTTATAACCGGATGGTGATTATGAGAAACCACGGCAGCAAGCCGAAATATTATCATAAGTATGTGGGCGGGAATTTCCGGCTCGACCCGATTCAGGCGGCAGCGCTTTTGGTGAAACTGCCGCATCTCGATGAGTGGTCGCAGGCGCGGAGGAATAATGCGGAGTATTACAATCGAAAATTCAAAGGCACTATCGTAAAGACTCCGTATATCAATCCGGACTGCAAGACGATTTATAATCAATATGTAATAAGTGTGCCGAAGCGAGACCAGCTTATTGAACATCTTAAAAAGAACAGCATCGGGGTAGAAGTTTATTATCCTGTCCCGATGCATGTGCAGGAATGCTTCAAGTATCTCGGATGCAAGGAAGGTGATTTTCCGGAATCGGAAAAGGCGGCGAAAGAAGTCCTTGCGCTGCCGATTTATCCTGAATTGACGGATGAAATGAAGGACTATGTTGTCGAGAAGGTATTGTCTTTTTACAGCTGAGCGGATATTTAGCTGGTTGGCGGAATATAGAACGGCTCGATTGAATATAGGAGTCTGTGAATATGTATAAGGGCAAAACGGTTTGCGTGGTTGTGCCGGCATACAACGAGGAGAAACTAATCGGCAGGGTAATAGAGACTATGCCTGATTATGTGGACAAGATTGTCGTTGTCGATGACGTGAGCACAGATAGTACCGTCCAAATCGTCCGAAGATATGCGGAAAAGAT
>JBFZBH010000215.1:0-3842 GCA_041308525.1 Phycisphaerae bacterium
CTCTTCCGATCTTTTCTGGCAACCGGAATTTCGAAAGAGCGCTGCGCAAAAATTAACCTGGGGTTTATGGACCCCCAAATGCTGAATATAAACGATTATGAAAATCGAGAGAATGAAGGCATTCTGGTCGTTGACCACGCTGGCGAAACCCTGTATAAATTAAGGCACTGCCAATTATAAATTTTTTGGGATATCACGATATGCCTAAAGCGAACATAGGATTAATCGGGTTGGGTGTGATGGGACAGAACCTTGCCTTGAATATTGAAAGCAAAGGTTTCACTGTTGCCTGCTTTAATCGCACTATTTCCAGGGTCAATGATTTTGTAAACTCCCTGGCAAAATGCAAAAACATAATCGCCTGCCATTCTCTCCAGCAGCTTATCGATTCACTTTCAAAACCTCGAAAAATTTTACTTATGGTTAAAGCCGGCCCCCCTGTCGATGAAACTATCGAATCCCTTTTACATCTTCTCGATGATGGTGACATAATCATCGATGGCGGCAACAGCCATTTTCTCGATACCATCCGCCGCACCAAATCTGTCGAATCCTCGGGAAAATTATATATCGGAACAGGCATTTCCGGAGGCGAAGAAGGTGCCTTGAAGGGTCCCTCAATTATGCCCGGCGGCTCCGAATCGGCCTGGCAGCACATTGAACCTGTCTTTAAAAAAATTGCTGCAAAAGCACCGGATGGCCAGCCCTGCTGTCACTGGATTGGCAGCGATGGTGCAGGTCACTTTGTTAAAATGGTCCACAACGCAATCGAATATGGTGACATGCAGTTAATTGCCGAGACATATCATATTTTGAGAACGGCCCTTGCTCTTCCCAACAAAATGATTAGTCAAATCTTCTGTGACTGGAACAAAGAAAACCTCAGCTCATACCTCATTGAAATTACAAGCGACATCCTCGCATACACAGACAAAAATGGCAGCGAGGTTATAGATTTAATTCTCGATGTTGCAAGCCAAAAGGGAACAGGTAAATGGACCGCACTTTCATCGCTCGACCTCGGTCAGCCGTTCACCGTCGCAGCCGAAGCCGTATTTGCAAGGTACCTTTCGGCAATGAAAAGTGAAAGAGTTGAAGCCTCCGAAATTCTAAAAGGTCCTCGAACGAAATTTTCAGGCAGCCACGATGCCTTTCTCGAAGATTTGAAATGTGCCCTGTATGCATCGAAGATTGTTTGCTACGCACAGGGCTTTTCGCTAATGAAAGCAGCTTCACGGGAATATAATTGGAAACTCGATTACGGCTCGATTGCTTCCTTATGGCGCGCTGGCTGCATCATCCGCTCCGTTTTTCTCGACAGAATCAAAGACGCCTTCGATAAAAATCCCGCACTCGGAAGCCTGATGCTCGCTCCGTTTTTCTGTCTCCAGCTTGAAAATTGCCAATACGGCTGGCGAAACACCTCAAAGACTGCCTTCGAGATGGGCGTGCCCGTTCCAGCAATCGCCTCAGCACTTACTTACTATGACGGCTTTCGATGTGAAAAGCTTCCTGCCAACCTTATTGCGGCACATCGCGATTATTTCGGAGCACATACTTATCAGAGAATCGATAAACCTCCGCAGCAGTCTTTCCATACCGATTGGAAAACTCCGGACCGCTAAATATTTTATAATTGATAGATGACCGATATACGCTTTTGGTTATAAGGTAAAAATTATGGCAAACTCCTTTTTGTCTGAAGACTTCCTTCTGGATAATCCGACTGCCCGTATTCTCTATTTCGAGCACGCAGCCAAAATGCCGATTTATGATTATCACTGCCACCTTCCCGCTAAAGACATCGCCGAAGATAAACAGTTCACTAACCTTTCTGAAATATGGCTTAGA
Source organism: Phycisphaerae bacterium (assembly GCA_041308525.1). Lineage (GTDB taxonomy): Bacteria > Planctomycetota > Phycisphaerae > Sedimentisphaerales > Anaerobacaceae > Fen-1359. Next base: position 1,852 of record JBFZBH010000215.1, read on the forward strand.
GGCGACCACTACAAATGGAGACTGATGCGTGTAAACGGCATTGACGAGAGATTTATCACTGGTGATGCTCCCGATTATGAAAAATTTCAGAAATGGGCACAGACTCTTCCCTTCTGCATTGCTAATCCCATTTATCACTGGACTCATCTTGAGCTTAAGCGTTACTACGGAATTAAAAAAATTCTTTCCCCGGATACCGCACAGGAAATTTATCAATCTGCAAACCAGATGCTTCAATCGAAGGATTTTTCTGTAAAAAATCTGCTTCGAAAAGCCAATGTAAAACTTGTTTGCACAACCGAAGACCCGCTCGATAATCTCGCGCACCATGGAACTTTAAAAAAAGACGGCTTTGAAATTTCAGTGCACACAACTTTTCGTCCCGATAAAGCAATGAATCTTGATAACCTTCCTGAGCTGAATCGCTGGATAGACAGCCTCCGTAAAATAACCAATATTGATGTGAAAGATTTCCAGTCATACATCGAAGCCATACGAATCAGACACAGCTTCTTTCATCAAAACGGCTGCCGCTTAAGCGACCACGGACTGGATAGAATCTATGCAAAAGATTATACATCAAAAGAAATTGAAAAAATCTTTTCATCGATTATTGCTGGCAAAGAAATCACACTCCTCCAGAAGGACAAATTCAAATCAGCAATGCTTCACGAGTTTGCCCTGATGGATTACCAAAGCAATTGGGCACAGCAGTTTCATATCGGTGCCCTTCGTAATATAAATACCAAGATGTTTGGTGCCCTTGGTCCAGATTCCGGTTACGATTCAATCGCTGATTTCCCAATTGCGGCGCCTTTGGCAAAATTTCTCGACAGGCTCGCCCGTGCGGAGAAGCTAACTAAAACAATTATTTATAATCTGAATCCCGCTGATTACGAACCAATTGCATCGATAATCGGGGGTTTTCAGGATGGCTCCTTTCCATGCAAAATTCAGGTCGGGCCAGCCTGGTGGTTTCTTGACACGAAGGATGGAATTGAAAAACAGTTAAGGACTCTTGCAAATTTCAGCATACTGTCGCATTTTATCGGAATGCTGACAGATTCCCGCAGTTTCCTCTCTTTTGTGCGTCATGAATATTTTCGGAGAATTCTCTGTAACTTCATCGGCAGCGAAGTTGAATCAGGCCTCCTGCCCAATGATATTTCCTTCATTGGACAGATTGTCCGAAATATCTGTTACAACAATGCAAGGACTTATTTCGGTATGTCCTGCCCTGATTAAAAATGTGTGTACTAGCTAGTTAATTTTTTCTACCGAATTTCCCGAATTAGCGTCACAACCTCTGAAATCTTTTTTTCAATTCCGGAATAATCTCTCGCAGCAATAAGCTCTTTCGTAATAAGCTTCGAACCTATACCGACACAGGCTGCTCCCGCTGAAAACCACTCCGTCAGGTTTTCACGAGTCAGAGAAACTCCTCCCGTCGGCATCAAATCCGCCCACGGGCATGGCCCTTTAACAGCTTTAATAAATGCCGGCCCGCCTACCTGCCCTCCAGGAAATATTTTGCATATCTCCACGCCCAAAATATGTGCCTGATGTATTTCCGTAACCGACCCGCACCCGGGACAATAGGGAATCTTGCGTGCATTACAGACCTTTGCTATGTCCGAATCAAGCACCGGCCCTACAATAAAATCCGCCCCCTCTGCAATATAAAGCGCAGCAGTCGCCCCATCAACTATCGAACCAGCGCCTAAAATTAGTTCCGGCAGCTCTTCATCGCGAAAAATGGCAAGCTCCCTGAAAATATCAATCGCCCTGTCACCGCGGTTGGTAAATTCGATGATTGTCGCACCTCCCGTAAAACATGCCTGACAAAACCCGTCCGTTCGTTGAATTGCTTTCATCATCCCGTCAACGGACAGATAATACAAACTGTCCGCGTCCACATACTCGCGGATTTGCTCCACAGTCCGATTGTGGGAAATCAAGTCTTCATGTCTGCCCATGTCCACACCCATGAA
>JBFZBH010000216.1:0-3856 GCA_041308525.1 Phycisphaerae bacterium
TCAATTTGTTTTTTCAAAGTGTTCGGGTCAGATGGATACCAGGTTCCAGCAATAGATGATTTGAATACTGTTTTTGGCGGTTCTGCTGTTTCCTGTTTCGGTTTTTCAGTTTGCTCCTGATTTTGTGCGGAGGCTTTTTGCCTGCAGCCGCTGTAAAAGAAGCCGATTAAAAATCCAAATGTTATGACAACCATAGCCGGCAGAAAAAATTTGTTCTGTTGTTTTTTCGGGTCTCTATTCATAATTAACCTCTCCACTTGCCAATTTTTGTAATGTCAGATAAAGGTTTTATTGTGCCCGGATATTTATCAAGCTTTAGTGCATATACGAATCTTTCAGGCAGCACTTTTTTTGCTGCCCATAGGCCGCCGATGATTACAGCAGTGCCGAATTTGAAAGTAGTCTCTATGAATTTTCTTCGCGTCATTTCCAGACTCCGTAAATTTTTTCAGAACAATCGGGACAAGAACCGGCCTTGATTCGATTTTGCAGAATAATGTAGCCGCTTCGCTCTATTAAAAGCTTTTTACATTTCGGACAGAATGTGTTTTGTCCTTCTTTGCTTGCGACATTGCCTATATATACAAACTTCATTCCTTCGGCGGTTGAGATTTCGCGGGCAAGATTCAGTGTTTCCGGCGAGGTCGGGGCAAGGCGAGTCATCTGGTGCATAGGGAAAAACCGCAGAAAGTGCAGCGGTGTTTCGGAACCTAAATTGTCGCGTATCCATATTACAAGTTTTCGTATATCATCCGGTTTGTCATTGAGAGTCGGTATCACAAGATTGGAAACCTCAAGATGTATTCCGCTTGCTTTTGCAGTAACGAGGGCGTCCTGGACGGGCTTCAATGTAGCTGAGCAGACATCCCTGTAAAATTCCTCAGTGATTCCTTTTATATCAATAGTGGCTGCATCTGTATATTGCAGAAGCTTCTTCCAGGGCTCCTGGTTAATATAGCCGGCAGAAACGAGGACATTTTTTATACCAGCCTGTCTGGCGAGTTTGGATGTATCGAGAGTGTATTCGTAATAAATTATCGGTTCGCTGTATGTATATGCAATCGAGGTGCATTGATTGTTCTTTGTCAATTCGACAACTGTTTCGGGAGGACAGAAAAATGCCGGTGTATCTTCCGGGTTCGATTGAGATATTTCCCAGTTCTGGCAGTTTTTACAATGAAGGTTGCAGCCAACGGTTGCCAGAGAAAAGGCCGCTGTCGATGGCAGAAAATGAAAGAGGGGCTTTTTTTCTATAGGGTCAACATGCATAGTGCAGGGGTAGCTGTAAACAACCGTTCGCAGCACGCCGTCGAGGTTGATTCTTACCCGGCAGTCGCCGCTCTTACCCGGCCCGATTACGCAGGCTTTAGGACATAATTCACACTGAACCGTCAATTTTAATCGTCCTTTTGATTAATATTTTTGCCCTTTTTATAATGGGTGATGAATAGTAATTATATCAAATTGACTGTCTTGTTTGTTCAAGTTTTATCACTCTTTAGGCATATTTCCTGAAACCATTTGAAAGCACAGGAAATAAAATTGGAACAATAATAAAGGCCGGCTTGTATGAAACCGGCCTTTGGCAACAATTTTTCCTTCGGTATATTTTTATTCAACGACAGCCTGTGCTCCCCACGGTTGGGGTATAATTGAAAAATCGAAGGGGTCTGCAGCCTCGATAGTTCCGCCGGATGTATCGGGTTCCTTCGGCATTGGCGTCGAATTCGTCAGGTCCGGTTCAGGCGGCACCGGCACATCTGGTGTGACCATCGGTATCGGTGCGTTGACGACAATGACTTTGACAAAGACCATGTCTCTATCGATAGCAATCGGCGGGCGGCTTGAAAATTTTAATGTTTCAGGAACCATCGGCTGAACAATTGTAGTAATCATGCCCCTCAAAAGATAGACCCCGGGTTTGCTGAGGACAACGGGAACACCGACTTTTGCCTTTCCTATGCTCGGTCCCTTTCTTGTATCGGATGATGCATCGCGGCCGATGGTGACCCATTCACCGAGATTGGGGTCATTGATGTTAAAGTTCAGACTTTCAGGGGGAATCGGGACTTTAGGTTTGAATAACTGAAGGTTTAATGCAAAACCTATTTTTCCGTAGGACCTCGGATACCAGACGCCTTCCAGCTCTTTGCTCAAGGAAAAAATTAACCTCTCGCCGTAGGGGATTTTAATTTCACCATTTTTCCTGGGGAAGTTTTCGGCACCAGCCATCGGCGGCAGCCGGTTGGCGTCCATCAGCATTGGAGGGAAGCCTAAGAGCGCTGCACGCGGAGATGCCAATGGATAAATTATTGTTGGCGGCGGCGGTGGGACAGGCTGAGGTGTAGTCTGTGAAATTGCTGTCCCGAAAGCAATAACCAAAATTATTGCCGGCAGGGTAAGGAAAATAATTATTTTTTGTTTAGACATACTAATTCTCCTTTCAGAATAATAGTTTTTTTTTCAATATGTTTTAACGTATAAGTGCATTTTTTTGTTCTGACAGCAACTCTTACCGTTTTTCCGGCATAAGGCATATTTCGCATTTTTCGTATTGTAATGACGTTCCGTGCCTGAAAATTATTGCATAAATTTGCGCAATATTACTTTTAACTCAACAGATTTCATATCTTTTTATTAAACCTTCGCTCTATGAAACCTTCGATTTAATTCGAATAAGCAGCTTGAAATTCCTTCAATAAGGTCCTTAGTTTTTCAACGTTAGCCAGGTCGGTCGTCTGCTTGCACTTCATGCTGGATAGAAGCATTTCGTGAAGCAGCGTCAATTGCTTGATATATTTTTCGTAAGAAGCAGTATTAGTTTTTTCGGCCGGTTTAATCCGCTGTGCCATAAAATAGAATGTCACTGTATGGTCCAGTTCGCCGGCATGCTCTTCCTTGGTATTGACCCATCGGACTATCTGGTTCATATTGGGTTTGGCTTCCGCTGATAGCGCCGTTATCTCCTTCATTGCCTTTTCAATTGTAGTTATTTCCTCAACCATAGAATCGAGACGTGCCTTGTCGTCGTAAATGCCGCAGGGAATCTGGCAGTGTGAATACGCGAACGTCACCGCGACGACAGCAATTAAGAGTATGACCAGTCCTGCTAAAGTTTTGTTTTCCTTTAAGGTTTTCATTTGTACCCCCTTTCTTTTAATAAGATTTTAACCGGTGCTTATATAGATTTTTCGCACTTTGTTTTTGTAATACCCTTCCAAGACAGATTATGTTTGCAATAAAACCTTGCCGAGTAAAAATTTTAAGGCGTAAATACTGCCATTTCGCTTAGCCCGATGTTCAGGGAGCTTCTTTTCACATCGTTTATTATGAATACAAGCCATTCGGTTGTTTTCGGCTCGAATGAGATTTCAAGGCCTTTTTTCGCGTCATCGGGCAATTGGCCGGTCTTTAAGGTCGTACCGTCGGAAAATACAAGCAGGCCGCTGTTTATCTGGTCTAAATCATTTGGCCTGTCGAATAACCAGACGCGGCTGATTGTCTGATGCTCATTCCAGGTAAGACGGACCATAGCTGTATTTTTCTCACCATTGCTTGCCCATTCGCGCATTATGTTCCCAGGGTAGCCTTCGACGGCTCCGTCGGTTAATCCGAGTAATTGATAATCCGGATGGACCGAGCTTACGGTAATTTGTGCGAAAGGTGCAATGTTCTTTTTCGAACCGAGAGGCGTGTCCGGCAGCTTGTCATCCGAGCCGAGGAGTTTTACTTCCTGCAGGCACATTCGATAGCTGCTGCCGGGTGGATTTGGAAGCCAGTTTGTTCCTGCATAATTGTTTGTAAAATTGGATGAATAGCAAAGCCAGGCAGTTTTGCCGTCTGCGCTGATAAATTT
>JBFZBH010000217.1:0-3882 GCA_041308525.1 Phycisphaerae bacterium
AGGGATAAGGCGGCAGTGGACTTTTTGGGCATAATCGGCATAGCCTGCAAGCTCTTTTTTGAGGGTCGTGTCTTCGAGAATTGTTCGAATCACAAACAGCCCGGAGACAACCAATGCTGCATTTATTGCCCAGACTGAGCCAAGTAAAACTGCTGTCGAGATTTGCGCTAGTATGGCACCAGAGTAACCGGGATGACGAACAAATTTATACGGCCCGGCTGATACAACCGTATGCCCCCTTTCTTTTTGAATCCGCACGACTGATGAGAAAAATTTGTTGACCGCCATCGCCCAGAATGCCAATGCATATCCAACGGCTGTCAGCAAAAATGCTGCAATTTCCAATACAAGTGGAAACTTTGGTGACCACCCGAAACGCTTATCCAAGCCTGCGATAACAAAGACTGTCAAGGGACCTGCGATTGCAACAAGAGGCGCCAGGATTTTGTCCCATTTTTTTGTGCCCTCGGCTTTGAGAAATTTTTTTCTCTCGTCAATCAGACCCGGCTGTTTGCGGTGAACAATTACCAGCCCCCCAATCCCAAGCAGCGATAAAAGAAGAATAAAAGCCCAGGCCTGAGGCCAGTCGAGCGTGCCTGCTGAGGAAAAGAGCGCAACCGGCATATATAAAAAGGCAAGTACGATTCTTACCGCTGAGGTTATGAATTGCCGTTTCATAAGCTGATTTGTTTATTGACGTTATCGAATCGGGCAATTTTGCCCTGCTTAAAAGACAGCATTGCCATCTGCAGCACCGTCTGCGTTCTGAACGCCAAATCCATCGGGCTCCAGGTATTTTTGCTGCGGCTCCTGCAGCATTCGATAAGATTACGCCAGTGCTGAACGTTGTCTTCCGCCCTCTCGATTGCAAAACGCTGCGGCTGTTTTGCGCCGCTAATTTGCAAAGGCGTAAAGACAATTTCCTTATTATTTCTGTCGATTGTTAACGAGCCGTCCCAGCCGCGAATCACAGGGCACCTCTGGCCCGAGCCGCGAACCACACCGTAATTGAAATCATTGGCCTGAGTCCCCATCACTGCAACAGAGACCTTCTCCGGATATTGTGCAATCAGGCTGAATGTATCCGGCACCTCACGCAGCTGATATGTATAACGGCTTATTCCCCCGATGCCTGCGACCGTTGACGGCATATCTATACCGAGGATATCAATAACCTGCGTCAGTGAGTGCGGATATAAATCAGTGACAGGGCCGCCTGCGTAATCCTCGAACAATCGCCAGCGGAAAAATCTGTCCACGCTGAATTCTCGTTTCGGCGAATCGCCGAGGAATGCCTCCCAGTTCAAATCATTTCCGGGCTTGGCATTCGGGTCATCAACCGGCATATCTTTCTCTCCCCAGTCGCCGATTCGGAAAAATCCTGTTTCACCATATACCGGCTGGCCGATAAGCCCATCCTTCACCAGCTTCTTCATCTGGTGCCACACCGAATCGCTCATAGCCTGCGTGCCAAGCTGAAAAACCCTGTCGCCTTTTGCTGCTGTCTGAGCAAGCTTCTTTGTCAGCTCGAACTGCCGCCAGTGCGTAACCGGCTTTTCGCAATAAACGTCCTTACCTGCCTCGATTGCTTCAATTGCCTGGTATCCGTGAATATGGTCGGGCGTCGCTATGCAGACAACATCAACGTTCTTGTCCGCTAAAAGGTCTTTATGTCCAAAGTAAGCTTTTGCATTATACTCTTTGGCCGCTCTGTCGAGTCGCGGACGGTATATGTCGCAAACAGCTGTTATCTCTATATTGTCACCCTGCTCTTTCATCCATTTAAGCATGCCAAGATGTGCATTGCCTCTTCCCCCGACACCTATTACCCCAACTCCCAGCTTGTCATTTGGTCCTTTAGATTGTGCCGAAACATCGGAAAAATATACCGCTGCGGTCAATCCTATGGCGGCACTTCCGCTCTTTTTAAGAAACTGTCTTCTTGTTAAATCCCTTTGACTGTCTGATTTTTTCAAATTTGCTATATTTTACCTCTTGTTTTCTCTTTTATCAGATTTATTCCGTATGATTTTTCAGCCACTGGCGATATGCCTTTTCAATCTCGCTTCTATCCTTTTTCCCATCCCAGATGGCGATTCCATATTGAACTGTAAGACTGTCCTTCGCCTTTAAGTCGATCGGTTTTTCATGCACCCGCATCGTCGCTGATAAATACGCAAAAGGTGTTTTCATAGTAAAATATGTCGCAGGCCGCAAATTAAGCGGATGGTCAAACATCGCTGCTGTTATTGTCCTGCCATCCGCCTGTGCAACGTAAGCACACCAGGATGACTCAACAAGCCTTTCATCTCCTCTGAAAACTTCGCCTGCCTTTCCTGATGATGTTAAAAAGTCACCATTTGCATCCATCGACCTTAAAAAACGCATCCCCAGCCCATGGTAATGGGCGCCGGAAATCGTAACCGAATTTATATCCTTCGGAACCGAAAATACAGACTTCCAGGTCACGATTGTTGCCTTCTCCCGTTCGTCTGATTCGGTTTCTATTGTTCTTGTTTCCTTCAAAAGTATTTTTTTGTTTGCTCTGTCAATCCAGTCCAGTTTCGTCGAAAATTCCGCCTGCCCTTTCTTCTCATAACTTTTCTCTTTCGGAACTGTTATACTTTGCTGTTTTTGAACTCCGCAATTTTCAGTCTCTTCCCAAAAGTTAACTCCGTTCACATTCCACGCAAACATATGGCCGTGATGATGTTTGTGGTCATCGGGGCTATCCAGAAGAATATTGACCCCAGCCGGTGAAAATAATTTTGCCACATAAGGTTTAAAGGGCACATCCTTATATTTATATTCCAGGATTTCGCTGCCTGACAATGATACAATAACGGTACCATTAACATCACTTATCTTGACCTGATTTTTTACTTCAGCAGCAAATGAAGAATTGAAGGCGAGTAACAAAATGAATAAACACAATTGTTTGGCCTTCATAAATGCCTCCTTAAAATTTTTATTTCAGCAGCTTTCTTAAATATTCGAAACTGTATTTGGCCTGCTCAACCGTTCCGCATTCCACTGAAAAAACGATATCGCGGGATACCTTTCGGCATATTTCAATAACCTTCTTCCAGTCAATCACTCCTTTGCCGCAGGCGCATCCGACTGGCGTTCCGGTGACTTTCCCCCGCTCGGCATCGGATTGCTCAATCGTTATGTCTTTCGCATGAAGATGAACCAGCCTGCCCGATACGTGTGTCAGCCATTTGTATGGGTCCTGTCCTGCAAGGTAGCTGTTGCCTGTATCGAAATTGATACCAATGGCAGGTGAATCAACCAGCCCGCAGATTTTGTCAAGCCCCTGAGGCGTTCTGCTGTACTGTTGATGGGGCTCAATACCGATTTTTATTCCCCTGGGTTCTGCAAGAAGACTTGCCTCCATTAAAACATAGCGCATCAACATATGGTCTTCCTGCTCTGTAGTCCAGTTCGGTTTGGGGCCTTCGTCTGTATTCACCACTGGTGCGCCGCACTCAGAAGCAAAACGAATTGCCTGCTCGAGATATTCACAGCTGATTTCCGGCTTGCATAACGGGCAATGAGCTGAAAATCCCGAAAGTTTAACGCCTTCCTTTTCACAGGCCCTTTTTATGCGATACGGGTCATCGAACATTGAGACGCTGTGAAAGTAACCTGCCTCGCTTAGAAGCTCTCTTCCAAGGTGCACCATAGGCTCGACATAGTTGTATCCGATTTCTGCTGCCTTAGAGACCGCCCATTCGAAAGGTTTATCCTCATGCCGAACAAATTCCAGATTTATTCCTAATGAAATCTTTCCCATATTTCACCTCACTGGAGACGAAGGGAATCGAACCCTCATTTCGGCATTGCGACTGCCGTGTGCTCCCATTACACCACGTCCCCGAT
>JBFZBH010000218.1:0-3877 GCA_041308525.1 Phycisphaerae bacterium
TTGCTGCTGAGGGAGAAGCTGAGGCCATAAGGCTCGTCAACGAAGCTGCGAATAAATATTTTATCGGAAACGCCCAGCTCCTGCGAAAGCTCGAGGCTATGGAGAAGTCTCTTAGGCAAAATGCAAAGATTGTCATCCCGACAGGTACGGAGCTTGTTAATGTCATCGGCGAAATGGCCGGTGTCCTGCCGCTGAAAATGAACAAACAGGATTCTGAATCATCTGCAAAATAGATTCAATACCTCGAAGGTATAGTGAAAGTAAGTTTCAAAAGCGTTTGAAATCTTGCACAATTTAATATGTGTTTCGAAAGGAGAATTTAATGAAAAAACTTTTGTTGATTGTAATTGCTGTTGCAGCAATCTTTATGTGCTGCTGTCAAAATCGATCTGCTAAACTTCATCTGAATAATCAGTATCTTGTCGGCGGAGGCTTTATGATAAAGTATACCGCACCGGCCAGCGGCACCGTAATTTATTTCGATTCAGGTTCAGGTAAACACATAGCCACTCAAACTCTAAATGCCGGTGAGATTTTCGAAATGGATTTAGAGTTGGATGACCCTGAATTTATAAGTGCACTGAAGGCAGTCGGTATTGATGCTGAAAAACTCGACCCGAAACTTTATTTCGTCCCCCGTGATAAGAAAGTCCCGAAACCTAAATAATATCCGGCTGACGAGGTCAGGAATTTGCAGAGGACTCAAGAGCGAGAAGTTTTCGTTTAGTTTGTTGGCCGCCGGCAGCAGAGAATTTGCCAATGCGCCTGTCGCTGCAGATAACTCTATGGCAGGGAATAATCAGGGGCACAGGATTTCTGGCAACGGCATTTCCAACAGCGCGGGCAGCGGATTGCTTCTTAACTTTACCAGCAAGCTCTGCATAACTTTTTGTATCCCCGAATTCTATTTTCCGGCAAGCCCTTAACACATCCTTCGAAAACGGCCTGAATCTGTCCATCAGCACCGGCACCGATTTAAAATCGACCTTCTTTCCAGCAAAATAATCCTTTATCTTGCTTTGGACAGAGAGGAAATATCCCTTCGAATATTGAGGGTCCTTTAAGCCGGCTAAAAGACGCGATTTGACCTGTAATCTGTTATGACAGGGCAATTCTGCACGTAAAAGCCCCTCTTTTGTGCCTGCGATGCCGCACCAGCCCCATTTCGTCCTGAAAATCGCGTATTTTATCGGGCTTTGTCTCAATTTTCGCATTTTTCATAACCCTATTGAAAATATGGCAAATTCATTGACTAAATAACTTAATTGTGTTAAATATAACAAGTTTATACAAAAAAACACGGATATTGATTGATTTTCAGTGGAAAAAGAAGGAAGGCCTTCTTAAATGTCTATCGAAAAACTGCGTGAAAAGATAAATGAAATTGACCTCCAACTCGTCGAGCTGCTCAACGAGCGGGCAAGGATTGTTATTGAAATCGGCAAGCTCAAGAACAAGAGCGGCGGCCAGGTTTACTCTCCCGATAGAGAACGGGAGGTGTTCGAGAAAGTGATAAAGGCCAGCAAAGGCCCCCTTACCGAAAAAACTTTGATAGCAATATGGCGCGAGCTGATGAGCGGCTCTCTTGCATTGGAGAGGCCTTTGAGGATTGGTTATCTCGGGCCGCAGGGAAGCTTCAGCCACACAGCAGCGCTTTTAAAATTCGGCCAGAGCATCGATTATGAACCAATGCCGGATATCTCAAGCATCTTCGAGGAAGTTAGCAAATCCCGCTGCGACTTGGGAGTTGTGCCTGTCGAAAATACCACTGGCGGCGGTGTCGTCGAGACTCTCGATTCATTCGTCGATTCAGATGTCAAGATATGTGCGGAAGTTCTGATGGCGATTCACCATAACCTTCTTGCAAACTGCCCGCTTAAGGAAATTAAAAAGATTTACTCAAAACCGGAAGTCTTCGCACAATGCCGCAAGTGGCTGCAAAATACCTTAAGGGATGTCGAGACAATACCCGTCGCCTCAACAGCACGTGCCGCACAGATGGCTGCACAGGAGAGTGGTTCTGCGGCAATCGGTTCGGTTATTGCTGGCGAGCTTTACGGGCTTGGTGTGGTCTGCGAAAACATCGAAGATTTATCAAATAATGTGACGCGGTTTGTGGTGATTTCAAAGGAAGATGCCAAACCCAGCGGCGACGATAAGACCGCGATTTTATTCAGCACGGCCCATAAGGCCGGTGCCCTCGCCGATGTCCTCGATGTCTTGAAAAAATACCAGATAAACCTGACGAATATCGAATCGCGGCCAAGCAGGAAAGGGCAGTGGGAATACCACTTTTTTGCAGAATTTCTCGGCCACCGGGACAACAAGGGTGTTCAGGATGCGATGAAAGAAGCCGCTGAGCACTGTCTTCAACTGTCGATACTCGGCAGTTTTCCGAGGGCGAAACACCTGCTATAAATGAAAGAGATGATTTTTTCGATGTTTTTCGAAAACTTTTATAAAGATGTTTTATAAAAAAGGAAAATTTTTATGAGAAAACCCTTTATCGCGGGCAACTGGAAAATGAACACCGACAGCTACACCAGCGTTCAACTCGCAAAAGATGTTGCCCATGGTCTGGAGGATATTGCCGGCCACCCGGTCGATGTGGCGGTCATTCCGCCTTTTGTTTACATATCCGCTGTCGTAGGTGCCCTCAGCACTTACCAGATAGCTGTTGGCGCACAGGATGTTTATTTCGAGCACAAAGGTGCATTCACAGGGGAAATAAGCCCAGCGATGCTCAAGGACATCGGCTGTGCGTATGTTCTGTGCGGTCATTCTGAGAGAAGACATGTTATTAAGGAAACCGATGAACTGATTAATAAAAAAGTATCTGCATCCATCTCCGGAGGGCTTTTGCCGATTCTTTGCGTCGGTGAGCTTATCGAGGAAAGGAAGGCAAACAAAACAGAAGAAGTGGTCAAAAGACAGGTAGAAAAAGGCCTGGCGGGCTTAAGCCCGGAGAAATTTTCTGCCGTCACGCTGGCTTATGAGCCTGTCTGGGCGATTGGAACTGGCCTGACTGCGACACCCCAGCAGGCACAGGAGGTCCATTCGATGATACGGCAGCTTATTGCCAAACTATATGGAAATCAACTGGCACAGGAAACCCGAATTTTATACGGCGGCTCAGTAAAACCTGACAACGCCGCCGAGCTTATGAGGCAGCAGGATGTGGACGGCCTCCTTGTTGGAGGCGCCAGCCTATCGGCGAAAGATTTTATTGCAATAGTCAGGGCGTCTGTGTAACTTAAATTACTTTTAGGGGATATAAAATGGTTAGTTCTTCTTTTTTGGCTTATGGTTTTTTTATGAAGGCTGTTGCTTTCATCTGGGTTTTATGCGCGCTGGCGCTGATTTTTATTATCTTGATTCAAAAGGGCAAGGGCGGCGGCCTTAGCGGCGCTTTCGGCGGAGGAATGGCAAGCAGCGTTCTCGGCGCTAATACGAAAAAGCCGCTGACCTGGTTTACGATAGGTCTGGTAAGCTTCTATCTGCTGGCTGCAGTTCTTCTTGCGATGTATTACAAGCCGACTGTTTCAACTCCGGTCGAGCAGCCCGCGACACAGCAGACAAGCCCGGCACAGCCGGCAACACCCGCGGGAGGCACAGGACAAACGACTGTGCCTGCTCCGGCAACAGGACAGAGCACAACAACAGCACCGGCAGGCGGGGCAGCAACCGACACGAATGCTAAATAGCCCGTGCTTGAGGGATATTTAGTTCGAATTAATTAAGCGGTTTGGTTTGAAAGTGCAGTGGTTATGATAAACAGTATGACCGGATACGGAAATTCCTCCGGCCAGTTCGACGGGGCGACATATATCGTCGAAATCAGGAGCGTCAACAACAGGTATTTCAAGGCAAGAGTAAA
>JBFZBH010000219.1:0-3867 GCA_041308525.1 Phycisphaerae bacterium
TGAGCAAATCAAATATTTTCTTGATTCGGTCGGCGCACAATATCACTTCTACGAAGACGACAATCACCTCATCGATACAGTCGCAGACCTCATCGGCTCGGAAAAAGTCATCGGCTGGTTTCAGGGCAGAATGGAATTCGGCCCCCGTGCACTCGGCAACAGAAGCATCATCGGCGATGCACGCAGCGAAAAAATGCAGTCTGTGATGAACCTCAAGATAAAATTCCGCGAATCGTTCCGTCCTTTCGCGCCCTGCGTCCTGCTGGAAGATGCCGACCAGTACTTCGAAATGAACTCGCACAGCGAAAGCCCGTATATGCTCCTCGTCGCAGCCGTCCGAAAAGATAAAAGATTCCCCCTCGAACCATCCTCACAGAATCTCAAAGGCCTCGATAAGCTCAAGGCCAGGCGAAGTGTCGTCCCTGCAATCACGCACGTCGATTTCTCCGCTCGAATCCAGACCGTTGACCAGAAGCGCCACCCGAAGATGCACAGGCTTATGAAAAAGTTCAAGGAAAAAACCGGCTGCCCCGTCATCATCAACACCAGCTTCAACATCCGCGGCGAGCCGATTGTCTGTTCGCCGGAACATGCATACCGCTGCTTTATGGCGACGAATATGGACGTCCTCGTAATGGAAAACTTCCTGCTCTATAAAACAGAACAGCCGCTGGCCCAAAAAGACCAGCTCGATGCCTACAAGGCTCAGTTCGAGCTTGATTAATTAAAAGGAATATTATGTCATTAGCGATAATAAACTGGAATCCTGACCGAAAGCTGCTGCGAAACTTCGGCCTAATTGCCCTGCTCGCGACAATCGCCCTCGCAATCCTCCTGAACCTGCTAAGAGGTCTCTCATTCCAGTGGGGTGCTATTATCATCGCAGCCGGACTGGCCATCTTCATCATCAGCAGATTGTCCCTGAAAGCCACGAAATTCGTATACCTTGCCCTGACAATAATTACGCTGCCCATCGGGATTGCGGTAAGTTTCATTGTTTTAGCGCTGTTTTATTTTTTGGTCCTGTTTCCGGTCGGCCTTTTCTTCCGAATAATCGGAAGAGACCTGCTCGGCTTGAAATTCGACACTTCCCGAAACACCTACTGGACAAAATGCGCCCGTTCCACTACACTTGAGCGGTATTTTCATCAGTTTTAGGAAAATTAGGATTCTTTTATGGAAGAAGATACTAAATCAAAGCAGGAAAATTTCAGCGAGCTTTCGGAACAGAAACGGCCCTCCATACTGGCTGAGTTCTGGTTCTTTCTAAAGCACAACAAGAAATGGTGGCTTCTTCCCATACTTATCATCCTGCTGCTGCTGGGCCTGCTTGTCTGGCTCGGCGGCACTGCCGTCGCTCCCTTCATCTACCCGCTGTTTTAAATCGTAATATGCAGTGCGTATGCCGCATATTGCAGTGCGTAATGAATCATATAAAATTACTCAAGCGATGAAAACTCGACTTTGATTTTTTTTCTGGATCAAAATGCTTACTCAAAAAACCTTATGGAAATATGAGCAACAGACTGCACCAAGACCTGGTATGTTTAATTCTGACTGCATAAAAAAAAACATAATGTAATGCTGTCAGTAAAGCAATTTAAAAATGAAGAAATCGACAGCAGGTCTTTTTCAGGCTTTAATTTATTTATCGGAAATGAAAGTTTCTCTCTCGTTGCTTGATACCATGTTTCTGGCGACCTCGACAACTCTTTGTCTGAGAACATTTGGAGAGAGGACCTGGACCTGGCCGCTGTAACTTAGAATCCACCACATTATTTCATTCAAACCATCAACTCGAAACTCTACAATTGCAGAACCGTCCGGTTCGAAGGAAACTGTTTGCGTGCTGTGCCACTGCACTTCAGAGATGCTTCGTGCAATTTTCGGAGAAAACTTCAGTTTGACATTGTAGAGTCTGCCTTCAGGTATAGTTGACCAGGCGCGGCTTATATATTCATTTATGTCAAATTTGCTCTCCTCATAAGAGAACTTATTGAGCCGGTGAACTTCCCTTATGCGGTAAATCTGCAGAGAACGAACTTCATTATCAGAATTGGCATATCCAATTACATACCAGGTTTGAAAATTGTAAAGCATATGAAATGGGCGAAGCTCTATTGAAATGCCGAGCCGCTCGCTGGGAAAAGCATAAGAAATATTAACGAACTGTTTTTTGAGGATTGCTTCGAGCAACTGCTCAAACACCCCTTCCTTAAAATCAACTGCAGGCTTGCGATCGAGCTTAATTGAAATATGATTCATCGCATTATTACAGTACCGGCGTACTTTTTCCGGAAGATTGCTTTGTAATTTCATAGCAGCGACAAGTGCCTCATTTTTATATGGAATCCCTCCGAGATTTTCCATTTTGTAAGCAAGCAGGAGCAAACTGAGTGCTTCTTTTGCAGAAAGGTTGACAGCAGGCATGAAAAACCCGGAATCTACGGAGTACTTTCCCTGACTTGCCTTATAGTGATACGGCACACCAATTGCTTTAAGTTCCTTAAGGTCGCGGAAGATGGTGCGCCTGCTCGATTTGTGCAATTTTGCCAATCTATCGACCCTGTTGCTGTCACCTGACTGCAATGCAGATAAAATTTGGAGAATTCTGCCAATCCTGCTTTTTTTCATTCAATGAACTCCCAAAAAGCCCTTTTCAAATCAGAACAACATATTCAAAGATAATATAATAAAAATTTACGTACTATCTTCAAAGATTATGGCGTTTCTGCGGGCTGAAAATTGCACACTTTTTTAAAAAATTTGAAAATTTTTCATTTACTACAAAATCTTATGCTCTGTTGTCCAATCATCTGTTGGGCGAATTTCTGTAACATAAATAAATACAATATGTTGCGATAAGATATGGCCAAGGGCAATTTAGTCTTGCCCATTGACCGGGTTCAGGCCCGGTACAGAACCACTGAATTCAAAATCACCCGCATTTGATTTTTATCAGTAACGGAATAGCTTACGGCACATCAAAACCTTTTTCGCCGTCGATTTTTTGTGCTTCTTATAATTTCTAAGATTTGAGTATGTTGACTAAGCTATTAACGCATTGAAGGGGGAAAAGTTTTCAGCAGCTCCTTTACGGCATATGCAGCTCTCTGCTGTTTCTGCTCTTCACTTATCGTTTTCAGCGTTATGTCGGCATTAAAAATACCAAGCCAGGCCGGCTCCATATTCCTGGCATCGATTACCTTAACCAGGACTGCACCGTTGACATAATCATCAGGTATGACAAGAACATTTATCCATTCATTGCCCTTCTCTTTACTCTGAGCAGCCAAAACATTAATTTCATGCTGCAGTCCTATTGTATAGGCAACGAAGAAATCAACACCCTTATTTTCAGCAGGCTTGAATCCTTTTTCCTTCAGCTGTTTATCCATCGCAGTTTGAATTCTCTTTTCAATTAAAGCGAACTCGGGCCCCTTATCTATGTCGGAGGCAAATGTTACAAAGGCATATTTGCTTCCTTTGGGAAACTTGGCATCTGGATTATAAGACGTCCTTACAGCCACGTTGGACAATGTTTCCGGCATAGAGGTATTTTTTTCTGAAGCACAGCCGCAGACAAACACAAATGCAGCCAAAACTATAGAGAGAATTTTGTTTTCCATTAATCCGCCCTTTCACTGTAGAATTTGTATTGAGTTTTTATTATAGGTCCGAATTTTTTATACGTAAAAATTACATTCCCCCGACTGGTCCCTTAAACCAGTTAGATATTCCAAGACATCTATACAAGGTCTTTAAAGTACCTATTGAACCTTCGTCCATGTTTCATCCGGATCGAATTGTTCCATTGCTTTGGCTGTTCTTTCGGTGTTCTTTCCAAGATTTTTCTGATAGACGAGG
>JBFZBH010000220.1:0-3861 GCA_041308525.1 Phycisphaerae bacterium
AGAGCTTCTTGCCTAATAACTCTTCGTGAGAGTATCCTAACATATCTTTTATGAACGGATTAACGTCGATTATCTGCCCGGATTCCGCATCGAGGATTAATATCCCGTCACGGGCCGCCTCAAAAAGCCTCCGATAGCGAGATTCCGAAACCTTCAACGCCTCCTCGGCCTGTTTACGCTCGTTTACTTCACTTCGAAGCTCGACGTTGAGCGACTCCGCCTTCTGCCTCGCGGATAGTGCGTCTTCCATTATATTCAGGGCAGCCCGCCGGGAGTCACGTAAAGCTGCTGAGCTTTCCTCGAGGGCTTCTTTTTGTTCCTGAATCTGCCTGATTATTTCTTCCGAGGCCTCCAGTTCCGTCAGGTCCATTGCCACCATGCAAATGCTTACTGATTCCCCCTGTGTCAAAAGATTTGCCGACACCCTTGAAGGAACAATTGTTCCATCCCCAGCCAGGAAAGTGAGCCTTTTTCTCGATAGGTTGACCTGTGCCCCTTTAAGCAGGGATGCTATGTCCTTGTGATGTGATTTCTGGATAAACTCTTCGATTGTGCGGCCGACAATTTCTTCCATTGGCCGGCGCAGCATTTTGCTGAATCGCTCATTGCAGAATAAAATCCGCCCCTCCGGCGTGGTCGTCAGGCCTGCCTCACTCATCGTTTCAACTAAACGCCGATAGACCTGCTCCTCGCCAGTAAGCGTAAAAACCTGCTCGCCTTTGGGTCCCTGAATGACAACGGCATCCACCGCACCTTCGCGAATGGCCTGAAGGGTTTCTTCGGCCTCCGCAAGTCTTATCCGAAGCTCCTGGTTTTCCTTCAGAAGCTGTTCTGTTGTTTTCTTCCTTTTCATCAATCTTTTTTCTCTCGAACATCCAGCCCGACAAGTATTTTTTCCTTGTTCGCCATATTTCCGATGAATTTGCGCAAAGGCAGAGGAAGTTTCTTTACAAGGGTCGGGGCCGCAATAATCTGCTCACCCCTTGCAAGACTCGGCTGCTGATAAATGTCGATTATCTGAAGGTCGTATCGGCCTTTAAGATTGTCTTCACATATCTGGGTGATATTTTTAATCGCTTCCGATGATTGAGATGTAATTCCCGCCACATACAATCGAAGCATATATTTTTGGTTTTTTAAGGCCTTCCTGCCTCTAAATAAATCACCTATAATGACCCGGCTGCTTTTTCTTTTCATAAGGCTCTCCTTTTTTCTTATACGGCAAAACTTCGTTCCCGCAGGTCGAGTCCGACAAGGACGCGTTCTGTATTTGAAAGGTCGCCGATTATTTTTCGAACCGGCATTGGCAGGTTTCGCACCAGCGTCGGCACCGCCACAATCTGGTCGCCTCGTGCAAGCTGCGGGCGCTTGCATAAATCAATAATCTCTATGCTGTATTGACCTGCAAGGTGCTCTTCGCAAATCTTTTTAAGATTATTGAAAGCGGTGATTGACTTTGCTGTTTGTCCCGCCACATAAAGCCGCAGTTCCCATATCTTCTTAACCGGCTTATGGCGGCTTTTTGAGCTTCGTTCTTTTTTGGTTTTCATTGGAATTCCCTTCCTTTTATTTAGTCGGATTTACGAATCCGAGACAGTTCTTCTTTTTGCTGACGAAGCATATTAGTCTTTTGATGACCGTTAGCGGTAAACTGCTTCATTTCTCTCTGTATCATTTCACTTTGGGCCTTTAGGGCGGCGATTTGGGCATCGAGCACCATCTGCTGCTGGCGCAATTCGAGTTGCCTGCGCTGATATGTTTGATTGTCCAAAAGTTCCTGCGAGCGGTCTTTGGCTTCCTGCACGAGGCGTGCAGAGCCCGTCAGGACTGTGCCCGACCCGACGTAAACATCCCTAAGCGAGATCCCGTCATCGCTGAGTATGAATTCCCTGACCTGGTTGGAATGCGCCATTCCGCGGCTCTTGAGAATATAAAGAAGGCGGTTTCGCTCGCCGTCGGTTTCAACGTTTCGAAGTAAAATCCAGGTGTCCATAAGTGATGAAATCCCTACCTCGCTCTGTTCGAAAGCGCTGCCGCCGCTGGTCAAACTCGTAAAAACAGTGGTAATCTGTTTATTCTTTAAAAAGTCAATTATCCGCGTCATCATCGCCTTGATTTCATCGGTGTCGCCGATAGTGTCCAGGTTGGTTACCGGGTCCACAACCACCGCGTTTGGCTGGAAATCCTCTACGAGTTTGTGAATGCTTACAAGATGCGTTTCAAGGCCATACAGAGTAGGACGGACCGAACGGAATTTCATACGGCCCTTTTTGACCCATTTGCCGAGGTCAAAACCGATGGAGCCCATATTTCGAACGATTTGGTCGGGCGATTCCTCGAACGATAAGTAAAGGCATTTTTCGCCTTTTCTGCAAATACCGTCGGCGAACGCCGCAGCAAGGCTTGTCTTGCCGCTGCCGGCCGTGCCGCTGACAAGGACACTCGTGCCGCGATAGTAACCCTTCCCGCCGAACATCGTATCTAATCTCGGTATACCGGTCGAAATCCTTGTGGAACTGACCGGATAGGTCAGGCCTAACGAGCTTATGGGAAGGACCGACAGGCCGTTTTCGTCTATCAATGTCGGATATTCATTGGTCCCGTGTTGGGAGCCGCGATACTTGATTACGCGTAAACGCCTCGTTGCTACCTGGTTTGTGACGCGGTGGTCTAAGAATATCACGCAGTCACTGACATATTCCTCGAGCCCGTGGCGGGTCAAATGATTGTCCCCTTTTTCGCCCGTTATAATGGCCGTCACCTTTTTGGCCTTTAGCCAGCGAAACAATCTGCGAAGTTCCGCACGAAGTATCGCCTCGTTCGGCAGTCCCGCGAAAAGCGCCTCGACCGTATCGAGCACCACCCGCTTTGCGCCGACACTTTCTATCATATTGCCTAAGCGGACAAAAAGTCCTTCGAGGTCATATTCGCCGGTCTCCTCGATTTCGCTTCGTTCGATATGAACATAATCGATTGCAAGCTTCTTTTGCCGGATTAGCTCTTTGACATCCATTCCCAGCGAAGCCACGTTGACCGCCAGCTCTTCGGCATTTTCCTCGAATGCCATAAATACGCCCGGCTCGTTGAACTGGGTAATTCCGCGTGTGATAAATTCCATCGCCAGCAGCGTCTTGCCGCAGCCCGCCGCACCGCAAATCAGCGTCGGCCGTCCTCTCGGCAAACCTCCATCAGTGATTTCATCCAGCCCTCTGATTCCAGTTGGGCATTTTTTAAGTGGTTCTAACCTGGTTTTTTTCATTTACTTTCTCCTTTTCGAATTCGAGCGGGTAACGCCGCGCCTGTCCTGTCAGGCTGCATAAATCGTTTACTTCTTTCTTCAGCTCTATTACGCGCAGCTCGCGTCCTGTGGCTGCACGGTTAAACCTTTCAAGTTCTTCATTGCTTTTCTTAAGCGCTTCCTCGATTTTTTTGAGTTTGGTTATATCGGTAGATATGCCTAAAACGTGTTCTACCTCACGATTCGTCCCGAATTCCGGCGCAAGTTTCAGATAGAATGTCCTTGTTTGGCCTTTTGATGGAAAATCGAATTCCAAATCCTTGTTTTGCTTTGTGCGAAATACTTCTGTAATTGCATTTTCCCATATATCGCAAAGATGTTTCGGGATACCGACCTCTCTATTGGTCTTTCCTATTAAGTCTTTTACAGGTATGCCGGTAATCTCCGCCGACCTCGGGCTAAGGTAAACAACCCGCAAATTTTTATCATATCGCATTAAAATCGATGGTACATTTGCCGCAAGTGATTTATATCTTTCTGCGCTTCGCCGCAAAGCATTTTCAAGTTGTTTGCGTTCTGTGATGTCTCGCCCGTAAATATTTATATATCCTTCTGCACATATC
>JBFZBH010000221.1:0-3858 GCA_041308525.1 Phycisphaerae bacterium
CATAAGGAACATCAAAAAGGTCAGGCTAATAGGCGCCATTGCTCCTATATCTATTGTGTTGAATCCATCAGTCGTAGATGCCGAGATAGACTGAAAGGCAGATGTTATTATTATGTCAGCGCGTCTCATATCGTTGGGCCATTTTTCAGCAGCAATGATTAGGATAGTTCCCGTTAGCATAACAACTGCTGTTGTGATTATAACTATCTTGCTGTGGACAGACAGTCTTCGCGGATATTTGCGTTTAAAAATAGCTGTCATAAACCTGCATAAATCGTAAAGCACAAAGAATCCTATACCACCGGCAATCGATACTGCGATTATTGTCAGATTAACAACAGTATTATCTCTGTATCCCGCCAGATTGTTTGAAAAAACGCCGAAACCCGCAGTGCAGAATGCTGAGACGGAATGAAATATCCCTAGATACACCGCCCTTGTAACTGTAAACTCTTTCGACCAGAAATGTGCCAATATTACGGCCCCGAAAAACTCGAACATAAATGTAAATCCCACGACTACTAAGAAAAATTTTTCTAACATTCTGAGGTTTGAACCTGATAATGATTCCCTGGCAACGAGCCGTGTCATTAAAGGTGGTTTAATGCCTAAAATGTATATGAGGAAAATAAAAAAAGTCATATAGCCGATGCCGCCTATCTGAAATATGCATAGAAGCACAATCTGGCCGAATTTACTGTAATAGCTTCCAATATCTACCGGCGTAAGACCTGTTGTACTTATGCCAGATGCTGCGACAAATAATGAATCGATAAAAGGCTGATGCCGACCTTGTGCAGATGAAATCGGCAGCGATAAAAGAATTGCACCAATTAATGTAATCAGCGCATAACCCAAAACAAGTATTTGATATGGAGTTATAACACGCAGACTTTTTAGAAAAATCTTCATCGTCATCCTTTCGGGGGCAAAGGATGACGCAATAATTCCCGCATTGGAATTGTTGTGCAGCCATTACCCCTTCACACGCCTGCGAGGTTAGCTGACGGGCTTGGGCTTGAAGGTACCCAGTCCTTAAGAAGGACTTCGCCCCGTTAATCGGTTCCCCCGTATTCATAGTTATTATGAATTTCGGCGGTAATAATATTTTAATAATATTATAACAAAAACTTTTGATATCAAATTATTTTTAAACCTATGCCAGAGACTTTTTCATTTTGTTCTTAGAATGTTTAGTTAAGACCTTTTTGTGTCTAATGTTACAACAACATCATATCGGCTTATATATTGATTCAGGAAAGCAAATATAATATATTCCCTTGTTTTTGAGGTAATTAGTTGTATGGTGAAGAAAGGCAAATATGTTTATGAGTGGCCGAGGCCGATGGTGACAGTAGATGCTGTCGTATTCGCTCTAAACGAAGGCGAGGTCAGCGTATTATTGATTCAGCGGGGAAATGAACCGTTCAAGGGCCTCTGGGCACTGCCCGGAGGCTTCATCGAAATTGACGAAGAGCTCGATGATGCTGTTGCCCGGGAATTGGCGGAGGAAACAGGCCTTAGAGGCATTCAGCTCGAACAGATTCATACCTTCGGAACTGTCGGACGTGACCCTCGCGGGCGCCAGATTTCGGTTGTTTATATGGGAATAATAACGGGAAATAAATAATCCGTAAGAGGCGGTGATGATGCATCGAAAGCACAATGGTTCGAATTAGATAAGGTGCCTGAAACACTTGCATTCGACCATAGGGAAATTATCAGTTTTGCAGCGAGAAAGCTAAAAGAGAAAATACCTAACCTTGATATATGAAGTTTCTAAGGAAGAAAACTTTCTCCGTATGAATTGTCAGTTCCCTTCGTTATGTTTTTTGACTTCCCTGTTAAAAATTCGGAGCTGGACATCGATTGAATTGATCGCCCATTCAATATAGTGAAGCTGATGGACCGGCAGGTGGTGACCTTCGTTCATCAAGCCATCACGAACAGCTTCAAGAAATTTAGTTATGGTCTGCTGACTTATTTGAGAGGGAGAAATTGCCCATTCCTTGAGTTCCTCATATTGGCTTTGAAGCATACCCGATTTTAACTGCTCGATTGTGAGATAATCAGCAGGATTAATGGAAAATTGAAGGCCTTTAAGGCACATAATCAGAGGCTCATAATTTGCGTTCTTTTCGAGCCTGATAAATTTGTACTGCTGAATCCAGCTTGTAACCTGGCTTGGCAATTTTTCCGCGATTGTGTCCTCGCCCATAAACCATCTGCGTTTGCTTGTGCGGGCTAAGACAAGCTCCTCGCCATCCTTATACTGCATTATCTCATTGTTGGCGATTCTGGAAATTTGAATTTTACCGCTGCTTTTATTTATTTGCGGGCCGCCGCCAAGAGCAAGAAGACACTTCGCAAAACCAGGAGGCATTAGCTGCTGATTTCCAATCTGGTATCTTCTGAGTTGAAACGACAAATGCAGGCTGTGGGGATGGACGTCATAGAAATTTACAATTTCGTATATTAACTGGTTCAACGTCCAAGGATCCGCTGTCGCAGGCCTCGACAGCTCACCCTCAATATTTAGCCTTCCCGGAGCAAGTTCTAAAAAGCCCATCCTGCGTTCAGGAGTTGTTGCACCGCTGTGGTCATCGATATAGCCTCCTAATTTCCAGGATAAAATATGCAGCGCAAAATCGTAAAAATATCTGAAGTTATCATAAACTATATCTTTCTTGTTCCGGATGCTTCTTTGAGGCTCTACCGCAGCCGAACCTACATTACTGAATTCCAATTCTGCTCCAAGCGGGGTTAGGCCGGGGCTGAAATGCATGCGGATAAACTCAAGCTGTGATTTTGAAACACGGTCATCGAAAATGCTCCCAGCTGCTCTGACGGCGTATTTGACATAGTCTATAAGGTCGTATTTTCCAAATGGCTTTGTTTTCAAAGCATCTTTCACAATTAATGATACCGTCTGGGCATTTTCGTTTATTATTCTCAAAGCCGAAAGAAGGCTCAAGCTTCGCTTAAAATACCTTTCCGAAGTCCGCATATGCTCAAGTTCGAAACGATACCTGTCCTGTATTTTTTCGTCGAGCTGGTTTAGGAGTACTTGTTTTATCACAAGCGAGAGGTAGTTTCTTATATAAGGCTTTGCTTGCGTCTCACTAAACAAATGTTTAATGCTAGGGCGGGGTCTGTCCAGTTCATGTTCAATGAAATAATCGCTGATTGCATCAGTTCTATAGTGACTAATCACAAGGTCTCGCTCTGTTGTTGCGAGAAGCTCTCTGTCAGCAATCCGCTCAAGCTCAGCATCTTTTGATTTTTCGCCTGGCCTTGTTTTCTTCTTCAAAAATTTCTCGATTCTCTTCCTAAGCCACAATTCGTGAATCAGGTTGACGTGCCAGCGGTCGCCGAAACGTTTTTTCATACTTTCACGGCTGACAAGATATGCCTGAGCCCGAACGGTTCCGCTCGCAGTATTGACGCGAACGGCTTCACGTTTATAACGCTTGCCTTCGTACTTGTCGATTTCATCCATCACATGGTGAAGAACATCGTAAATAACAAGTCCCTCGATTTTAGATGCTGGCGCCCTTACCGCATAATAATAAACGTTGTCGGGGCTGACTTTCCGGTATCCGGCAAGAAGAGCAGGCTCTGCAAGAAGCTGGTTTTTTTTCGCTGCCGACGTCTTATGTGCATAGCCGAAGCCGCTTACCGACTGAAAAATTTTTCTGTCCCGAAGCGAACCGTAAATGAACAAATTAACTTTTTTCTCTGTCAATTCTTTTCTCTTGATAATTTCCAATAGAACTTAAAAAGCTCTTTGAAAGCACGGAATATAACTCGAATTTTTGCTCCTGTCTGACTGCCAGTTGTCCGCGGATAATGATGCAC
>JBFZBH010000222.1:0-3839 GCA_041308525.1 Phycisphaerae bacterium
ATCCGCCAGCAGCAATCCGTCTGCGGGGCTTATATTTCCATCGGGTAATTGCAGTCGCAACATCTTCAGGGTGGTTCTGCTGCCTTTCGAAAATACAATGTCCGGCCAGTCGCATTCCTCTTTTTTCTTATTAAACTTTTTGTCAAGCTCTTTTTTAAAAGAGTCATCGCTTATGCGTTCACGTATGTGCCTCAAACGTGCTGTGCGTCTGTTTGTTTTGTCGCCATATTGTTGGAAAAGCTCCAGCGATGCCATGCAGACAGGCAAAATCTCTTTCGCAGGCAGATTTCTGCAGAGCTCAATTCCCAAAGCAGGCTTCGGACCAAGAGAGCCGGCCCCGATTAAAGTGAAAGTGCCGTCTTGTTGGGCAATGAAACCGAGGTCATTTATCCACGGTTTTGCGCAGGCTTTCAAACAGCTGGAAAAACTTATCTTAAATTTTCTCGGCAGATTAAATAAAAATTTTTGTGAAAGAATTTGCTGATTGAGAAGATGCACTATCGGCAGCAGGTCCCAGCTGCCGTCGATAATGTCGCAGCTGCCGCACAGCGTTATATTTCTGACCATATCGCCGCAGGCGCCGAAAAAATTCAGGCCTGTTCTGCAAAGCTCCTGCTGGAGTGATTGAATATCGCCGGCAGCTATATTGTGAAGCTCAATATCCTGTCTTGTGGTGGTATGCAGCGGCGTTCCATTAGTAAATGTTTGTGCGGCAAGACAGACTTTCCGCCACTGCTGCCAGCTAATCCTGCCGCCGGGAATTTTTATTCTCTGCATAAACAGGCCTTCCTGTTTCTGGGGATACACTCCCAGGATTAGTCTGCCGGCAGTTTTTACAGATTGTATTTGTCCGGAATCGCTCAAACTTTTACCTCATTTTGTATTTTAAGGGGACGGGTATGAATACCGCACTCACCGCCGCACTTGCTTGTTCCGAGCCATCTGCCGGCCCTTTCCGTTCCGGGGGCAATTTTAGTGCAGGGTTCGCACCCGAGCGACCTGTAGCCTTTTGCGTAAAGAGGATTGACATCTATTTTGTTTATTGCCAGATACTGCCAGACCTCTCTTTCATACCAAATTAGAATGGGGTTAAGCTTGATAAGCCCTTTATCACGCTCTTCGACTTCCCTGAAATTTGTCCTGGTTCTTCCTTCGGTGCAGCGAAGACCAGTAACCCAGCATTGTACGTTCATTTCTTCTATGGCCCTGCGTGTCGGCTCAACTTTTAAGATTTCGCAGCATTTATCTGGCTCTGTCAGGTAAAGCTTTTCAGGAATTTCTGCATCGTTTTTAAATACCCTCAGCTGGGGATATTTTGCCGTCTGCTCGTGCATAAATTGAATAGTTTCCTTCGGTTTGAATCTGGTAGTTACGATGAAACCCCGAATGTTCGGGTTGACAGTTTGTGCCATGTGCCAGACTGTAAGAGAATCCTTTCCCAGGCTGTTGGCAACAACGAGGCTGTCGCTGTATTCGCGATAAGCATCTTCAATCAGGGCGAGGGAGCGTTCGACTTTTTGAGCGTAATTTAAACCATCAATTAATTCCGCCAGTTGTTCAGTTTCGAGTTCTTTGAGCATAATTAATTTCCTTTCATTTTGTAAGAATTAAATTTGATATTCAGGCGGCTTACGTTTGCCGATATTGACTTTTTCCCACATCCTTTCATGTGCATAATAGACAAGGATTTTAAACAGCGTATCAAGAGTACCTATCTTTACTGCAAGGTCGATTTTTCCTAAAAGCAGCAGGGCGATGCCAAACGTGACAATTGTGCCCGTGGCCCGGTAGGTTGAAGCTTTCAGTATGCTTCTTAAATGAGTATCCATTTATCATTCCCTTAATGCTTGTATTCCTATAGTTTTAGTAGTTTATAGATTTAAAAAAATCAAATCACATAATTCGGCACATCTTTTTGAATATAGTTTTTTTCATTTTCAACGAGGATCCCAAAGTTGGTACTGTTTAGTATTCTTTCGGTCTCAAAAGTAACCTTTTCCCATACTTTTGATAGCCCGAAATACCCTCTTACATACGTTTTTTGCCTCATATCTATCTTGGATTTGCTCCAAACCATCTTAATTACATCACCAACGCTAATTTGGCTAGGAGCAGCAGAGAGTATATAACCACCTTCATTACCCCTGACAGAATCAACTATACCGCCTTTTTTCAGCTCTAGGAGGATGATTTCCAGGAATCTTGCTGGTATATCCTGGGCGTGTGCTATTTCTTCGATAGTTACCGGTTCAGCACTATTTCTAAAGGATAATTCAAATACAGCCCTTAAGGCATAAATACACTTTTTTGGTAATATTTTGTCATTTAGCATAGTTCTTTTTCTATTAATAACCAAACTACATTAATACAATCGGAATAGTGATAATAACATATAAAAAGCGTTTGTCAACATTATTTTTAAGATTTTAAAAAAATTATTTGAACTTTTATTAAATACTACTATATTAGTATGAATAAAGGAAATTTTTATGAAACTATCTACAAGAACAAGATATGGTGTGCGGGCTATGTTGGAGCTGGCTCTAAATTACGAAAAAGGGCCTATCCAGCTTCAATTGATAGCAGAAAGGCAGGAAATATCAAAAAAATACCTTGAGCAATTGATAACCATTCTCAAGACCGCAGGTTTTGTGAAAAGTGTGCGAGGCGCAAAAGGCGGATATGAGCTTGCCAAACCGCCGGATGCGATTAAGCTTAGCGATTGTTTCAACAGTCTCGAAGGCCCTGTTATAACTGTCGAGTGTATCGAGGATGAAAAAAGCTGTGCGCGAATCAGCGACTGCATAATAAGACAAGTATGGATGCAGGTTAACGATGCGATAGAGAATGTTTTGGCATCGATAACTCTGCAGGACCTTGTGAATGCTGCCAAGAAAAAAGATTCCTTAAATTATCAGATATGAGGTGAAGAATGAATGCAATTTTCGAAGATATTACTGCAGCAATCGGTTATACACCGCTTGTTAAAATCAACAGGCTTTCGAATCCTCAGGTCAAGGTACTTGCGAAACTCGAATCCTTTAATCCCTGCCACAGCGTTAAAGATAGAATAGCCCTTGCGATGATAAAAGCTGCGGAGGAGCAGGGACTTATCAAGCAAGATACTGTAATAATTGAGCCAACCAGTGGAAACACAGGCATTGGGCTTGCTTTTGTCTGCGCTTCAAGAGGATACCACTTAATCCTGACGATGCCTGAATCAATGAGCATTGAAAGAAGAAAGCTGCTTAAATTATTCGGGGCCGAGCTTATTCTAACACCTTCTGAAAGAGGTATGCTGGGTGCTATTGAAAAGGCACAGCAGCTCATTGCGGAACATCCGCATTATTTTATGCCGCAGCAGTTCCAAAATCCTGCCAATCCGCAAATCCACAGGGAAACAACAGCTGAAGAGATATGGACGGACACAGATGGGGACATTGACATTTTTATTGCTGGAGTCGGGACGGGCGGAACAATAACCGGCTGCGGCGAGGTCCTCAAAGAGCGGAAAAAAGATTTGAAAGTTATAGCAGTTGAACCTGCTGATTCACCGGTCCTTTCAGGAGGAAAGCCTGGACCACATAAAATTCAGGGAATAGGAGCTAATTTTGTCCCCGATGTTCTGAATATGAAGGTCGTGGATGAGATTATAAAGATTTCCAACAATGATGCTATTGAAACGGCACGCAATCTTGCTTCTAAGGAAGGGATACTCGTCGGTATAAGCTCAGGAGCTGCGATGTGGGCGGCCATACAGGTTTCGAACCGGCCTGAAAATGCGGGAAAAACGATTGTTGTTGTTCTTCCGGATACCGGTGAAAGATATATTTCAACGG
>JBFZBH010000223.1:0-3819 GCA_041308525.1 Phycisphaerae bacterium
TGCTTAGGTAAATCCGGATTATTTAAAACCAGCTCCCATACAGGCTGGTGCAAATTTTCGAGGATATCGAGGTTAATTTTTGCATCTCCCCTGATTTTATTTCGGTCTCCGCATATTAAGATGATGACCTCAAATCCAAAGTTTCTAAGATGCCTTGCTATAACAAAACCATCGCCGCCGTTATTGCCTGTGCCGCAGAATATGCAAACCTTTGGCTTTGCAACGCCTGATAATTTCTCCTTAATAAGCTCAGCGCAGCTTCTGCCTGCATTCTCCATTAAGACAACGCCGGGAATACCAAGCTGGTTTATAGCCCAGGCATCGAACGAACGGACCTGTGCTCTGGTCATTACAAGCTGATTAGAACCGCCCTTGTATTCTTTCATAGCCGTTAATTATAAAACAAGATTAAAATAAGTCAATTGACAGCCGAAGGATAAACAATTACAATTTAACAGAAGGAATATAGTATGCAGATATTGTTGACAAATGATGATGGAATATTCGCACCGGGGCTGGCGGCGATTTACAAGCAGCTTGTCAGGCTCGGTGATGTTATGGTTGTCGCCCCTGCAGACAGCAAATCGGGCGCCAGCCACTCGGTTACGTTCACCGAGCCTCTTGTCTGCAACAAGATTGAAATCGAAGGGCAGTTCAGCGGTTTTTCCGTGGACGGCTCCCCTGCTGACTGCGTGAAGCTGGCGTATATGCAGCTATGTGAAAAAAAGCCTGACCTTCTTGTGGCAGGGATAAACTGCGGGGCAAATGCCGGCATAAATGTGTATTATTCGGGAACTGTGGCGGCAGCTATGGAAGGAGCGTTCCTGAATATACCGGCTGTCGCTATGAGCATGGAAAGAGATAATCCGCAGGACTTCGAAACAGCGGCTGAATATTGCGTTGAGATACTAAAAAAACTCTTGCCCGTAGGCCCGCGCGAAGTTATTAACATAAATATACCGCAGCTTTCGAAGGGAAAACCTAAAGGCATAAGGGTGGTGCCTCAATCCAGTGAAGGCTTTCAGGAATATTATATAAAAAAAACCAACGAGCTGGGCCAGACACTGTTTCAACTGGCCGGCACTTTAACCCATGCCGAGTATGCAAACACGGGAAATACAGATACAGCATCGCTTGCAGAGGGTTATATTACTGTTACAGCTTTGAATCCGGACATGACGAACCATAAAAAAACGGACCGATTGAAGGAAATTTTTGGTTCCGAAACTGCTCTTGATAAAAAGTGAAATGAAAGTTTAGAATAAACATAATAGCACAGGAGTTGAATATGACCTCAAAAAATGAACCGCAAATATGCATCGTCACGGTAACCGGCGCCGACAGGGTCGGCATCATAGCAAAGCTGGCCAATACGATGGCAGAGGCAAACATCAACATAGTCGATGTCAACCAGAAGATTGTAGAAGAGAATTTTGTTATGACTATGGCTGTCGATGTCGCCAAATCAACATCGAGCATGGAACAAATCAAAAAACGCTTAGACAAGGTATCGAGGGAGATGAAACTCAATATTACCATACAGGATGCAAATATATTTAAGGCAATGCACAGGATTTAATTATGAGTATCTCAGTCGAAGAAGTTTTTGAAACAGTCAGGATGACGCTCGACCACCATTTTGACATCCGCACCGTAACACTTGGAATAAATCTTAAGGACTGTATGGACCGCGATGTCGATAAACTGGCCGCCAGGGTCGGCAGGCGAATAATCGAGAAGGGAAAACTGCTGAATAAAAACGCTGACTTCATAGAATATAAATACGGCATCCCGATAACCAACAGACGCATAGCGGTAACACCGGTCTCGATACTTCTCGAGCCGCTTGCGAAGAAAATCTCCACAGCAGTGAAACTGGCAAAGGCCCTAGACAAGGCCGCCCAGAAAGCAGACATAGATTTTCTCGGCGGTTTCGGAGCAATGGTCCAGAAAGGAACAACGAGGGCAGAAGAAAACTTAATTGATGCGATCCCGAGGGCTTTATCGGCAACAAACAGGGTATGCGGATTTCTTAATCTTGCATCAACTGCGGCTGGAATAAATATGAACGCGGTGGAAAAATTCGGCCATACACTCAAAGACCTCGCAGAACGAACCAAAAATGGTATCGGCTGCGCTAAAATTGCCGTTTTTGCAAATGTCCCGGAAGACAATCCGTTTATGGCGGGCGCTCATCATGGAATCGGTGAGCCGGATTTCTCTCTTAACATTGGCATATCCGGCCCGGGAGTTGTCCGAAGCATCGTATTGCAAAATCCTGATTGCGACCTGACGGAGCTGTCTGAGGTCATCAAGCGCACAGTGTTTAAAATTACACGTGCAGGTGAATTGATAGGCAGGGAAATTGCCAAGCTCATGAAAGTTGAATTTGGTATTGTTGATATATCTTTGGCCTCCACGACATCAGCCCACGACTCGGTTGCTGAAATTATAGAGGCAATGGGCGTCAGAGAAGTCGGGCTGCCAGGCTCAACAGCAGCTCTTGCAATGCTTATGGATGCAGTGAAAAAAGGAGGCGCGATGGCTTCGGGGAATGTTGGAGGACTTTCGGGAACTTTTATCCCGATAAGCGAAGATGCAGGAATGATTCGGGCTGTCCAACACGGCTCATTAAATCTGCAAAAGCTCGAGGCTCTTACGAGTGTCTGCTCAGTAGGGCTGGATATGTTTGCTGTGCCGGGTAATACGCCTGCGGATGTTTTATCGGCAATCATCGCAGATGAATTATCAATAGGTGTGATAAACAATAAAACAACCGGCGTAAGGGTTATTCCAGTCCCCGGTAAAAGGGCCGGACAAATCGTCCATTTCGGCGGATTATTGGGTTCCGCTCCGATTATGAGTGTTCCAAAAGTCGCAAGTGATAAATTTATTTTGCGGCGAGGCAGAATCCCTTCGCCGGTAACGGCAATGAAAAACTAAACCATCCGGAAAAAGAGAGGAAAAAAGAAACTGTCCTTTTAGATTACAAGTTCTATCATTAGATGCAACTGAATGAATAAGGCAGTTCAAATTGAAAGGAAGAAAAATGTTTAACATCATCGAGCAGCCATGGCTTCTTGTTATCGCATCATTCATTTCACTTGCAATCATATACGCAATAATACTCGACAGAAAATTATACTGGATGTGCCTGTTGATAATTTCATTTTCAGTAAGTTTGTTTCTTGTGACAGGCGCGAATATTCTTACCTTTTACCCTTTGCTTGCAGCCATTTTGAAAGTCGCGCTGCCGATAGCAATTGTTGTGCTGATTTCGCTGGTAATTTTTGAAATTATCCGGATTCGCGAACGGCCTTACTGGTTATGGATGATGCCAATTATTTTATGCGGGCTTGGTTTCGGGATTGACTTTTTGATACAAACAGACAATGAAAAAATCAGAAAGGTCATCTATACGGCAATACGTGCTGTTGAGCAGGAAAATTGCAGCACAATTAATAAAATTATTTCCAGCAGCTATCACGACTCTTTTCATAATACAAAAGAGGAACTGATGCAGCATTGCCGGACAACACTCGGCAGGCCGCTGATAAACAAAATTACACGCACCTCACAAGAATTGGAAATTTCGGCAAGAGAGGCGAATATAACCATGGCGGTCATAGTCCTGTTCGAAGAACACAGCACAGCAGTCGAAGGTTATGGAGTAACAGCAGCATCGGCTACAGCGAGAATACAGCTTAGAAAAGAGGCCGGCAACAAGTGGTTTATCACCGAAGTGGAAATTATTGAAGTTAACCGCCAGCCTTTTAGATGGAATGCAATTAATCTTTAACCTTAATAAAAAAACCAAAT
>JBFZBH010000224.1:0-3813 GCA_041308525.1 Phycisphaerae bacterium
TAACTTCTGATGCACTTATCTCTCTGATTGAGAAAGACACAATCTTTCACGACCAGTCCGGCGGCGGCGTAACATTTTCCGGCGGAGAGCCTCTGTTACAGCACGAATTTCTTTCAGGAATCCTGAGCGAATGTAAAAATCGCAGAATCAATACGGCTGTCGATACCTCCTGCTATGCACCAAATGAAATACTGGAAAAAATAAGTGAGAATACAGATTTGTTTCTTTGCGACCTGAAACACACCGATAATAATATGCACCGCAGGTTTACAGGTGTTGATAACACAATCATTCTTAAAAATATAGCGTGGCTGTCGGGGGCCGGGAAAAAAATAATTATCAGAATTCCGATAGTTCCCGGATTTAACGACACACAATCGAATATAGAGCAGACGGGAAGATTTCTTTCCGAGCTGCCGGGGGTAATCAGGATAGATATCCTTCCCTATCATACAGGCGGCATATCAAAGTCAAACCGCCTTTCTGACGATAACCATACAGAAACATTTGAAAGGCCTTCAGATGAGCTCATTAACGCAATTGTCGACAAGCTGCGGCGATTCGGTCTCGAAGTCAAACAAGGCGGCTGAGAAAATGAACGAAAGAATTAAAAGGCTGCGAACAAAAAGCGTTGAAACAAAACCGTATCTTTCAACCGAAAGGGCGGTGCTTGTTACTGAATTTTACAGCAGGGTGCTGCCTGTAAATACTCCGCCGCCGCTGACGCGTGCACTTGCATTTAAATACCTGATGGAAAACAAAACCATCTGCATCAATGATGATGAGCTTATTGCAGGCGAGCGAGGACCCGCACCGAAAGCCACGCCGACGTATCCTGAACAGTGCTGTCACAGCCTCGAAGATTTGCGAATCCTCAACATACGCAAAAAAACTCCGTTCGTTGTGAGCGATGAGGTTGTCGAAACTTATAAAAATAAGATTATCCCCTTCTGGGCCGGCAGGTCGATGCGCGACAAGGTTTTTGCAGCAATGAATGAGCAGTGGCACAAGGCCTTCAAGGCGGGCCTCTTTACTGAATTTATGGAGCAGCGATCGCCGGGACACTCTATCTGCGACGACAAAATCTACCGCAAAGGCATCCTCGATTTTAAAAATGACATCATCAAAAGCCGCGACAGTCTCGATTTCGCACACGACCCTGAAGCAGAAAAGAAAAAAGAGGAGCTGGCGGCGATGGAAATCTCCGCTGATGCGATAATGACTTTCGCGAAGCGGTATGCTCAAAAGGCAAAAGAGCTTGCTGCGAAGGAAAAAAATGAAGCGCGAAAGGCAGAGCTTGAAAAAATTGCTGAAATCTGCACGAATGTCCCTGCCAATGCGCCGAGGACATTTTATGAGGCAATCCAGTATTACTGGTTTATACATTTGTCGGTAATTACAGAGATGAACCTTTGGGACTCTTTTAATCCCGGCAGACTCGACCAGAACCTCTTTCCATTTTATAAAAATGATATCGCTAACGGCACATTAACACGCGAAGGGGCAAAAGAGCTTCTCGAATGCCTGTGGGTAAAATTCAATAATCACCCCGCGCCTCCGAAGGTCGGCGTTACCGAAGAGCAAAGCAGCACCTATGTTGACTTCCCCCTGATAAATACCGGCGGCCTGAAAGCCGATGGCGCTGATGCTGTTAATGAGTTGTCGTTTTTGATTCTCGATGTTGTCGAGGAGATGCGGATGCCCCAGCCGGGAAGCTGCATTCAGCTTAGTAAAAAAAATCCCGACCGCTTCCTGCACCGCGCCTGCGAGGTCATAAGGACGGGCTTTGGCCAGCCATCCGTCTTCAACACCGATATCATCATCCAGGAAATGCTTCGCAGCGGCAAGAGCCTGACCGACGCACGAGCGGGCGGCCCTGCCGGCTGTGTTGAGACAGTCGCATTCGGAAAGGAAAGCTCTATCCTCACCGGTTATTTGAACTGGACAAAGATATTGGAGCTTGCCTTAAATAATGGAATCGACCCGCAATCAGGCGAGCAGGTCGGCCTAAAGACCGGCGATGCACGAAACTTCACATCATTCGAGCAGCTTATGGATGCCTATAAAAAGCAGCTCAATTATTTCGTCGATTTGAAAGTAGAAGGAAATAATATCATCGAGCGGATGTACTGCTCGCTTATGCCGACACCGGTTATGTCGATTTTGATTGATGACTGCATCGCCCGCGGCATCGATTACCACAACGGCGGCGCACGATATAACACAACCTATATACAGGGCGTAGGCCTTGCGACAGTTGCCGATTCGATGGCAGCTATTAAGATGCAAATCTTCGAGAAAAAACAGATAACGATGGCGCAGCTGCTCGATGCGCTCAAGGCGAATTTCGAAGGGTTCGAGCCGCTGCGGCAAATGCTCATCAACCACACTCCGACTTACGGCAACGATGACGATTATGTCGATTCAATCGCCCAGCAGGTCTTCAACGCATATTTCGATGCCCTCGACGGCAGGCCGAACACTAAAGGCGGAAAATATCATATGAACCTGCTGCCGACGACCTCGCATATTTATTTCGGGTCGGTCACCGGCGCAACACCCAACGGAAGAAAGGCGCTCGTGCCTGTCTCGGAAGGAATTTCGCCGAGCCAGGGTTTCGACCGCAGCGGGCCAACAGCGATTTTAAAATCCGCAGGCAAGCTCGACCATGTTAAAACAGGCGGAACGCTGCTTAATATGAAATTCAGCCCCAGCACACTTGCAGGTGAAAATCTAAATCACCTTTCGCATCTGATACGAAGCTATTTTAAGCTCGATGGTCACCATATACAGTTCAATGTCATCGATGCAAAGACGATGCGCGACGCACAGAAGAATCCGGAAAACCACCGCAACCTCATCGTCCGCGTCGCAGGGTACAGCGATTACTTCATCGATTTGGGACGTGACCTTCAGGATGAAATTATTTCACGCACGGAGCAATCCTTCACAACAGGGCACAATCCGTAAACATCATCGACAGTTTCGATAACGAGCAAATATCAGATTCTAAGAGATTTACTACGGAGAACACGAAGAAAACAACAAGGGCGATTAATGGGGAAATATTGAGGGGAGTGACAGAAAATGACACTTTGGCAACGGACAATAACGACATTGAGATTTAAGAAAGTAGGGATTTTAGAAGTGTTTATGAAAAGAAGAAAGAAATAATATAGAGGAAAAAATTAAAAATTATTCTTAATTATTCTTAATTTTTGTTTGACAAAGTTCAAACTTATATTATAATAATATATTAAGCTTAGGCAGGAGCTTCTCAAAAGATTCAAGATGAAATTTGAGGAGGACTGTTTGTTGATGAAGAAGAGATGCTTGATATTTGGTTTATTGCTAATGGCTTTGGCGACAGCAGCAAATGGAGGATTGGTATTTACTGTCAATGGCGCAGAGCTGGCGGATGGGAGCACGATTGTCCTTGGACCATCTGATGTAATTGAGCTCGACCTTGAGATTGCAGAAGGTCACAATATAGCAGGTTATGCCCTCGGTTATACTCTGACAAATCCGAACGCAGAGTTCATCACTACCGGAGGATATGGATATGGCCCGATTTCTTTTCCCACATTATTTGAATTTCCAGGTATAGTTTCCGTTGATGAACCACAATACGTTGAGATTTGTGCAACTAATTTTAACCTTCCTGCTTGGGGGCCAGCGGTGCTGATGAAAGATCTGCTCATTCACAAGTTGAATAGCACGCCCATTGACCTTTTTATAACTAATGGCGGAACAATGATTGACGGGAGGTGGGTTCCTGATGGAACCCTTCTCTATACGCTGCATATAGTTCCT
>JBFZBH010000225.1:0-3810 GCA_041308525.1 Phycisphaerae bacterium
GACCCTGCCTGGGCACTGGAGCAATACCCCAGACTGCTCATCTTCGTTCTCGCCATCAAGCTGGTAATTTTCGGGCTTTTCAAACAATATCGCGGGTGGTGGAGATATGTCGGCATCCTCGATTTACTGGGTATTGTAGGCGCATCCGTGGCAAGCTCTCTTGCAATCGTAATATTATGGTTCACGATGCTCAATACTCAGCTCCGCAGCGATCCATTTTTCGAAAATCTTACGGAAGTCGAGGGCGTATTCATATCTGACTGGTTCCTGACACTAATTCTTCTGGGCGGCCTGCGAATGGTAGTCCGGCTTTACTACGAAGAATACAGGACAGTTGAAAGCGGCAGGCTGAAGAAATTCCTAATCGTCGGCGCGGGCGATGCCGGCGAAGCACTCGTCAGAGAGATTCACCGAATGCAGGTCACACAATATGAAGTTGTCGGTTTCGTAGATGACAATCCGGCCAAACAGGGACTCAGCATTCATGGAATACCGGTACTTGGAACGGTTGACCAGCTTCCGGAAATCTGTGAACAGGAGACAATCGAGGAAATAGCCATAGCGATGCCCACTGCTACACCGAAACAGTTAAGGCGCGTCATCCAGGTCTGTGAAGGAACTAAAATCCGGTTTCGAACGGTTCCGTCAATTACAGACATTGCTTCTGGAAAATTTAAGGTCTCGCAGATTCGTGATGTCGATATAAACGACTTGTTGGGCAGGGAAGCTGTAGAGCTCGATATAGATTTAATAGAAGCTTTTGCAAAGAACAAAAACATCCTCGTGACCGGAGCTGGAGGCTCGATAGGCTCGGAAATGTGCAGGCAGTTGTGCAACTTCAAGCCGAAACTGCTCATTCTTGTCGAATTCGCCGAAAATCCGCTGTTCCACATCGAGTGGGAACTGAAATCGAAATATCCCGATGTGCCGATGAAAGCAATTATCTGCAATATAACCGACAAGGTCCGTGTCGAGGAAATCTTCGAAAAATACAAGCCGCAGGTTGTGATTCACGCTGCTGCACACAAGCATGTTCCTCTGATGGAAATCAATCCCGGCGAGGCTGTAAAGAACAATATCATCGGCACAAAAACTATTGCCGACGCAGCTGACAAGTTCGGGTGCACAAGCTTCGTTATGATAAGCACAGACAAGGCGGTCAATCCTACCAGCATAATGGGCTCATCGAAAAGAATCGCTGAGATGTATATCCAGGACCTCAACAGGACGAGCAAAACACATTTTGTAACAGTGCGGTTCGGCAATGTGCTCGGTTCGAACGGCTCGGTTGTTCCGATTTTCAAGCGCCAGATAGCAGAAGGCGGACCTGTGACAGTCACGCACCCGGAAATGAAACGCTACTTTATGACTATACCAGAAGCCAGCCAGCTTGTGCTCCAGGCAGCATCGATGGGCGAGGGCGGCGAGATATTTGTGCTTGATATGGGCGAGCCTGTGAAGATTGTTGAACTGGCCAGGACCCTTGTCACACTCAGCGGTTTTCGTCCGGGAGAGGATATCGAGATAAAATTTACAAATCCGCGGCCCGGGGAGAAGCTTTTCGAGGAGCTTTCGATTGCAGGAGAAGATATGCTGCCGACAAGGCACCCGAAAATCGGCATCTGGAAAAACATTCCGATGAACCGCGAGAAGCTGATTGGCGGAATAAATGAGCTTGTGGAAGTTGCAAAGACACAAGACCGCAAAATAATCGTTGAAAAAATTAAAGAGCTTGTACCCGAATACCTCGGCAATAACAACCACAATTCAAGTTAGAAATATCCTAACAGTTCGAAGTAAACCAGCTTGTTTCTTTATTTTGCAAAAATACCGCTTTTATACCTCATCGCAATTGCGCATCAATTTTGTCCTTAAAAATTAATTTTTTTATAAAAGTTCGGGAGTAAAAAAGGGCTGGAATCCGGCGGCTGAATGATTATAATAATTTGAAAATTGCAGAAGCGGAAAAGGCAATTTAACAATAAGATTGTTATATCAGCGAAAGACTTGAAAAAACAAGGCCATTTACAGGTATGCCAAAGCGAAAACCAATAATAGGGATATTAGGGGGAATAGGAGCAGGCAAAAGCACAATAGCCGCCCAGTTTGGCAAGCTCGGATGCGGGGTTATTGACGCTGATAAAATATCTCATAAATTACTTGACAAGAAAAAAATAAAGGATAGAATTGTGGCTTGCTTCGGAAGAGATGTATTAGGCAGAAAAGGAAAGATAGACCGTGGTAAACTGGCCGAGGCGGCCTTCTCAAGCAGGAAAAACGCTGCAAAGCTCAATAAAATAATCCATCCGGATGTATTGAAGCGAACAAAACAGCTTATAGACCGCTATAATAAATTAATTAGGGTGAAGGCAATAGTTTTAGATATACCTTTACTTGCGGAAATCGGCTGGAACAAGAGGTGCGACAAGCTCGTTTTTGTGGATTGCAGCAGGATGCAGAGGCTTAAAAGGGCCAAAAAAATAGGTATTTTTAGCCCCCGGCAGCTAAAAAATCGTGAAAATTTACAGATTTCTGTGGACAAGAAGATTAAAATCGCCGACAATACAATTGATAACAACAAGGACTATTCATCGATGAAAAGGCAAGTCAAAGAGATCTTCACAAATATTGTGGAAAGTTCTTAGTCGGGGCTTACTTATAGATTATACAATTCGTTAATCTTTTCGAAACAGCGGGCTTGTCAATTAGAGACTTAAATCCCTTCAGATTTCCAATGAAAGCTGAGGAGTAAAAATAAAAAATATTAATAACTTTATTATTGAAAGGCAAAAAGGAGTAAATATGGCTAAGTCAGCCGGAAAAATTAAAAAAGAAGGAGCAGCCAAAAAACGCAAATATACAAAGCATTCCGAAGCACCAAAGCAGGAAAAGCCGGAGGTTGTTGTCGAAGAACAGCAGGAAAATTCAACTGTTGAGGTAGAGGCCAAGCAGCCTGCCGCGGTTGTGGAAGAAAAACCGCAACAGGAGGCACCAAAAGCAGCGGCAGCAAAAGCAGAAAACGGCACTGAGGCGCCGGCGGAATCGACCCATGAGAAATATGAGCGAATTAAGAGAGGCAGCCTGTATCTTACGGATTTACAGAAGCTTACGGTGGCTGAGCTTCATGAGATTGCCAAGAACGAAAACATACAGGAATATACAGGCCTAAAGAAGCAGGACCTGATTTTCAGGATACTAAAGGAAAAGATACAGCAAAACGGCCTGATGTATGGTGAAGGCGTTCTCGAAGTTCTGCCGGATGGATACGGCTTTTTGAGAAACCCGGATTACAACTACCTTTCCAGCCCTGATGATATTTATGTATCACCGTCACAAATCAGGCGTTTCGGGCTTCGCACAGGCAATACTGTATCAGGCCAGATAAGGCCGCCGAAGGATTCAGAGAAGTATTTCGCACTGCTTAGAGTAGAGGCAATCAATTACGAGAACCCAGATAATCTCTCAGAAAAGGTGGTTTTCAGCGATTTGACCCCCCTGCATCCCGAACAGCGAATAATGCTTGAAACTTCGCCTGAAGAGCTGAACATGCGCATCGTTGATTTGATAACTCCGGTCGGCAAGGGACAACGCGGTTTGATAGTAGCTGCACCACGAACGGGCAAGACAATACTGCTTCAGAAGATTGCAAACGCAATAAGCACAAACTACCCGGACATCAAGCTTATAGTCCTGCTAATAGACGAAAGACCGGAAGAGGTTACCGAAATGGAGAGAAAGACCGCAGATGATGTAGAGGTCATAAGCTCCACGTTCGATGAGCCAGCTGCCCGCCATTGCCAGGTGGCAGAG
>JBFZBH010000226.1:0-3800 GCA_041308525.1 Phycisphaerae bacterium
AAAAGTTGTTGAAAAGCTGCAAAAAATGATTGCCGACTATGCCGATTCTGTGAAATCCTCCACCGGCCTGATCGGGAAAAATGCAAAAATCATTAATTCCAGAATAATAAAGGATGTGAAGCTCGGCCCCTATGCGGTCGTCGAAGGCGCAGAGAGAATTGAAAACGGCTCAATTAACAGCTCTGCCGAAGCCCCGGTTTATATCGGCCCTGGTGTCTTTGCAGAAAACTTTATTTGTGCAAGCGGCTCGAAGGTCTCCGACGGCTCGATTATCTGTGAGTGTTTCGTCGGACAAGGAACGGTTCTTTCCAAGCAGTACTCCGCCGAAAACTCTGTCTTCTTTGCGAACTGTGCGGGCTTTCACGGCGAAGCCTGTGCAATCTTCGCGGGTCCTTATACTGTCACTCACCATAAATCTACGCTGCTTATCGCAGGTGTCTTTTCATTTTTGAACGCCGGCAGCGGCTCAAATCAGAGTAACCATATGTATAAGCTCGGTCCTGTTCATCAGGGCGTTGTCGAAAGAGGTTCCAAGACTACAAGCGATTCTTACATTCTCTGGCCGGCGAAGGTTGGACCGTTTACTGTTGTTATGGGACGTCATTATAAAAACTCAGATACATCTGATTTGCCGTTCTCATACCTCATCGAGCATGAAGATGAAAGCGTTCTTGTTCCCGGCGTCAATCTTCGAAGCGTTGGCACAGTTCGTGATGCCAGAAAATGGCCTACACGCGATAAGCGAAAAGACCCTGACAAGCTTGATAGTATCAACTTCAAGCTGCTTAGCCCTTTTACCGTGCAGAGAATGATTAACGGCCTGTGCATACTCAAAAAACTCGAAGCTGCTGCCGGTGAAACCTCCGATTACTTCACCTACCACAACACAAAAATCCGCAGCGGTTCTCTTATCGGCGGAATAGAATTTTACGAAATCGGCATACATAAATTCCTTGGCAACTGCCTGATCAAGCGGCTCGAAGGAATACAGTTCAAAAGCGCCAATGACCTCTGTTCTGCCCTTAAGCCGGATACGAATCTGGGGACCGGCAAGTGGATAGATTTAGCCGGTATGTTTGCTCCGAAGGAATGTATTGAACAAGTCCTTGATGATATTGAATCAGGTGCATTAGGCTCTCTTGCTCAAATTGCCGAGACAATCGCCGCCATTCATAAGAATTATTCTGCTTACGAATGGGCCTGGGCAGCCTCAGTTATTCAGCAGCATGTTGGCAAAAGCATCGAAAGCCTCTCGGCTTCCGATATCATTGAGATGGTGAACAAATGGAAGGATGCTGTTATAAATCTGGACCATAAGCTCTATGCCGACGCCAAAAAGGAATTTTCGCCAATAGCTCAGACCGGCTTCGGCCTCGATGGCGATGAGCAGACAAAACAGCAGGATTTCGCGGCTGTGCGGGGCACCTTCGAGACAAACAGCTTTGTCAAGGAAATCGAAAAACATATTGCGAATAAAACTGCCCTCGGAAACGAACTTATAGCAAGGCTTGAAAAAATCCGATAATGGAATGAAAAATAATTGTGAAGTTGAAGGTTAATTTTTACATCTTTTTGAATATATTTACAGGAGTTTCTTATGAGATTAATTATCGAATCGAATTACGACCTTGTCTCGAAATGGGCGGCAAATTATGTTGTGAAAAAAATAAAAGAATTTGGCCCGACTAAAGCAAAGCCTTTCGTTCTCGGCCTGCCCACAGGCTCTTCACCGCTCGGAATGTATAAGGAGCTTGTAAAACTCAACAAGGCCGGCAAAGTCTCCTTTGAAAATGTAGTCACTTTTAATATGGATGAGTACGTCAATCTTCTTGAAGACCACCCTGAAAGCTACCATTCATTTATGTGGAACAATTTCTTTGCTCATATCGATATACCGAAGGGCAACGTCAATATCCTCAACGGCAATGCCTCGGACCCGGAAAAGGAATGTGCTGCTTACGAGGAGAAAATTAAAAAAATCGGCGGTGTGCACCTGTTCCTCGGCGGTATAGGGCCCGATGGCCACATCGCCT
Source organism: Phycisphaerae bacterium (assembly GCA_041308525.1). GTDB lineage: Bacteria > Planctomycetota > Phycisphaerae > Sedimentisphaerales > Anaerobacaceae > Fen-1359. The sequence continues at coordinate 2,034 of JBFZBH010000226.1, forward strand.
TTAACGAGCCCGGCTCATCTCTTTCCTCGAGAACAAGGATGGTCAGCCTCACCTACGATACGATTCTTGCCAACTCCCGCTTCTTCGGCGGAGATATCAATAAAGTCCCCAAGACAGCCCTTACCGTCGGCATACAGACCGTTATGGACGCAAAAGAGGTTCTGATTATCGTCAACGGCTATAAAAAGGCCCGCGCCCTCCGCGAGGCCGTCGAAGGCAGCGTCAATCATATGTGGACGGTCAGCGCGCTGCAGCTTCACCCAAGCGGCATAATCGTTTGCGACGACGAAGCCACTATGGAGCTTATGGTCGGAACCGTAAAATACTTCAAGGATATAGAATCTGCCAACCTTGACCCGGCGTCTCTCCTGAAGTAGCAGGTAAACTTCTTAAGAAACTCCTGCAAAATTGAGAAAAAATTTTACTCTTATGCACTATGATGCATTGAGGCAAAAATGAACAGCATTCTGTTTAAGAGAAGAGGTTCAAGGGCGAGTTTTCTGACGGGCAGGATTGCTGTTTGTATATTTTTATTTGTTTCTTGTGCTTCTTTTGCATCGCTTCAAAAAGCTGTTTCAAATAAAACCCTCGTGGCGTGGGTTTATTGTTCGAACCTGGCACAAAGGGGCGGCGGTGTATTAAGCATCGAAAAATCCGGAGGCATCTTCGATGCTATAGTTTTTGGTGAAATCCAGCCGCAAAAATGGATGGCTGGCAGCGACTTCCACAAAAGGACGGCCAAAAATCAGGATAACTGGCCAAAAGAGACATCTGACCCCAATACTCTTATACAAATAGCGATTGTTTATGATGGAAATGATGCTGCCATTTATCGAAATGGACAAGCCTATTCTCGCTATTCGCTCGACACCCCAGCGGTTTCCTTCGGGACGGATTCTTTCGTCGTTCTGGGCCGCAGACATCTGGATTCATCAGGCGGCATCTTTATCGGCTCAATCGAAGATGCGAGGATTTACGATGTAGCCCTCACGCAAAATCAGATAAAGTCACTTAAGCCTGATGTGTCCTCCGAGCCTGCTCCAGCTGCCTGGTGGGATTTCGAATCCGCTAAGCCGATAGACCGTACGGGTGCGTTTCCTGTTTATTATCTTTTCGGCAATGCCCGAACGTATAACGGCAGGCTCCTCCTTCCTGATGAAACAAGCTTTCTTGTCTGTGCACCTGAAGGAAATAAAATTTCTGAAAACATCGAATTGTCCCGGATGATTGACGATTCGCGCCGTCTTCGCCTTCTTTTCCTCAACGATAAGTATCGCCCCGGTTATCATTTTGTCTCCCCGGAAGGCATCTGTATGCCCTTCGATGTCAACGGCGGCATTTACTGGCACGGCAGATACCATTTGTTCTATATCTTTCAGGATTCAGCCGGAAGACACTGCTGGGGCCATATCTCCAGCACAGACCTTGTTCACTGGAGGCAACATCCTACGGCACTCGAGCCGAAACCCGGCGACCCGGAAACAGGAATCTTCAGCGGAAACTGCTTCATTAATCAAAGAAGCCAGGCTGTAATTCTTTATCACGGTGTTGGTGCGGGAAACTGCATAGCCCTTAGCAATGATGAAGAATTGAATATATGGATTAAATTTCCGGCCAATCCGATTGTCCCCATTCCTCAGCCTGGCGACCCCAATTACGGCAAGTACGAATCCTGGGACCCCTTTGGCTGGCTCGAAGCCAGCATATATTATGCCATCTTCGGCGGAAATCCCCCGACACTTTTTGCCAAAACCGGCACCCAATGGC
>JBFZBH010000227.1:0-3794 GCA_041308525.1 Phycisphaerae bacterium
AAAATGCTTTTTGCTCACAGCTTTTGTTTTTATTTTGTTATTGTGCCAAAATTCTTATGCGGTCCACGAAGGCGAGCCTCTATGGAAACAAGAGGCGCTGACAGAGGGATTTTTCGGCCTAAATGACAGACTTGCTGAAACAGGGCTGCAGGCAGGTTTGAGCATAACAAATATTTATCAGCAAAATGTAAAAGGGGGGCTGAGTACCAACGATGCCAGGGGCAGATTTTCTGGAAGCTATGACCTCGAGGTTTGGGCAGACCTGCAAAAGATTCTCGGAATGGAAAAATCCAGCATATATCTGCTCATCGAGGGCGGCTGGCCCGATGAAGAAGGAATCAACTCTGTCTCGGTAGGAAGTTTCTGGGGAGTAAATGCGGATGCGATTGGCAACGAAAATATAATTGTAAAGGAGTTATATTTCAGGCAGTTGTTGTTCGAAGACCGGCTGGAGCTGATGATTGGAAGGATTGATTTTACCGGCTACTTCGATGCAGCAGAATATGCCAACGATGAGATAACGCAGTTTATAAATCCGGCATTTGTCGATAATCCTGCGATCCCATTTCCTGATTATGGCCTTGGAATTATTGCCGCCTATGATTTCAGCGAACATTTGTATTTGATGGCAGGTGCCGCTGATGCACAGGCCGACTCCAGAGAGACAGGATTTAATACTGCCTTTCACGGAGAAGATAATTTCTTCTATATAATAGAAGCCGGCCTGAAAACCGAGCTGAATTCCGAAACGGGTTCTTTGCCTGGGAGATACAGATTCGGATTATGGTACGACCCGCAGCCGAAATCGCATTCAGGTTCCGAAAAGTTTTACAGGGACGATGCCGGTTTTTATTTATCTTTCGACCAGCTCCTGTTAAAGGAAAATTCCGATGCTGCTGATGCCCAGGGGCTCGGCTCATTTTTCAGATACGGCTTTTCTGACAGCAGAAAAAATGATTTAACGAATTTCTGGTCTGTCGGCTTTCAGTATCAGGGTCTTTTCGAAGGCAGAGATAGCGACATTTTAGGTTTGGCCTTTGCTCAGGGCTTCTTCAGCGATTATGCATCTTCTACTTTTACTGAAGATTATGAAAGTGCAGCCGAAATTTATTACAATTTTCAGGCCGCTCCCTGGTTCCATATAAGTCCAAATATCCAGTGTATTACAAATCCCGACGGCGATAAAAATATAGATGATTCTGTTATCCTCGGCTGCCGCGTATTTGTCATTTTCTAATCTCCTTAAACTGAAAGTCTTATCTTGCTGTTCTGGTTCACAGATAAGAATCTCCCGCATTTAGCCTGTCCGGTGACTTGGCCGGCGAAGTCTTGACGAAGACGGACATTCTTTGCGTAATCTGTGGCTTATTTATTTACAGGCCGAGGAATTGGATGGCGAGGCCGCAGAGGAGGATGGTTCCGCCGGCGATTGCGTGGGTGAAACGTTCGAGCTTATTGAACCTTACGACGTGAACACCCTTAACAGCAAACAGGACAATTACCATCATAGTGGAAATTGTTGTTATACCGAAGACGGCTGTGACGAGGATCATTCCGAACAGGCTTTCTTCGGCAGCAGGATACATCAGGACTGGAATCAGCAGCTCGCAGGGGCCGAAGACAAAAATTGTGAACAGCACCCAGGGGGTGATATTGACAGGGGCCTTTATCTCTTCGTGGATGTGAACGTGCTCATCATTGTGGCTGTGAAGGTGTGTGTGCTGGCCGGTTTCGAAATGGACGTGGCTGTGCATATGGGGTTTGTTGCGAAGGGAGCGGCGGATGCCCCAGACCATATAGACAAGTCCGAAGGCGATGAGCAGCCAGGCTGCGATGCTGCCGCGAGCGGATTCGAAAAGTTCGAGTTTTTTGGCTACAAGCCCAAAAGCGATACCTACAAGCCCCAGCACCACAGAGCTTGCGATATGGCCGAGGCCGCAGAGGAATGTGATAAGTGAGGTTTTGCGAAGCGACCATTTCCTCGCCCAGGCCATCATAATGAAGGGCAGATAGTGGTCGGGGCCGGCGAGGGTATGGAAAAAGCCTAGCGAGGCAGCGGAAAGAATTAAAAGCATTAAGTCAGGGGTCATAATGAATACTCCGAGACAAATCTAAGTTCCTGCTCTGGATAGAACAATTTCATATCAGTCTTTACTGGTAACATAGATAACTTGTTCAGCAAAAAAATTGGGTGCGATTTTGACGGCCCGCGGGCGGTTTTCGTGGAGCGGGATTTTCCTTTCGATACTTACGCCCAGCTTTTCGCAGAAATTATCGAAATCTTTTATGGAAAAGAAGTGGATGTTGGGCGAATTGTACCAGTCGAAGGGGAGTTTTCCAGTGACAGGGGCTTTGCCCGTGAAGAACAATTGTGCCCTGCATCGCCAGTGTGCGAAATTGGGGAAGCTGACGATGACCTTTTTTCCGACGCGGAGAAGCTCGAGAAAAACTTTTTGCGGATTTTTGAGGGTCTGGAGAGTTTGTGAAAGGATGACGATATCGAAGCTCTTGCTGCTGTAATTGGCAAGGCCGCGTTCGATATCGCGCTGGACGATAGGCAGGCCGCGGTGGACACAGGCAATGACGAGGTCCTGGTCGAACTCGATGCCTTCGCCTTTGATATTTTTATCTTTTGAGAGCGCGGCGAGAAGCTCGCAGTTGCCGCATCCGACATCGAGAACTCTGCTGTTCGGCTCGATGAGCGAATCAATGAGGGCGTAATCGACGCGGCTTCGGAGAGCTTCGAAGGCGGTGTCCTTTTTTATGTCGATAGATTTGCCTTCCCCCTTCTTTATGTGTTCCGGCCTGTGGGTTGCCTCGAGGTAGCCAGAGAGCAGCGAGCCGAGAACTTCCGGTTCGAGCAGGAACGCATCGTGACCGTAAGGAGAGGCGATGTTGCAGTAGCTGGCGTCTTTTTTATTTGCGATGAGCGCATCGACAATTTCTTCCGATTGCTCGGGCGTGAAGAGCCAGTCGCTTGCGAAACTGACGACAAGGAACCGGGACTTGACATTTTTGAAGGCGTTTTCGAGCGAGCCGTAATCTTTGTTCAAATCAAAATAATCCATTGCTTTGGTGATATACAGGTAGCTGTTGGCGTCGAATCTTTCGACGAAGGATTGGCCCTGGTAATCGAGGTATGTCTCGACGGCGAATTCGGAATCGAAATCGTAACTGTAGTCTTTAGTGTTTCGAAGCTGCCTGCCGAATTTTTCGCGCATACCCTGTTCGGAAAGATATGTGATGTGGCCGATCATTCTTGCGATGGACAGGCCGCTGTCGGGGCCGCTTTGCGGTGTGTACTGGCCGCCGGCGAAATTAGGGTCTGCGACGATTGCGTTTCTTCCGACGGCATCAAATGCAATGGATTGTGCGGCGAGATGTGAGGTCGTCGCAATCGGTATTGCGGATTTTACGAAATCGGGATATTCGATTGCCCACTGGAGGACCTGCATACCGCCCATCGAGCCGCCGATTACGGCGAGCAATTGTTTTATGCCGAGCTTATCGAGCAGGAGCTTTTGGACCCTGACCATATCGGCGATTGTGATAATTGGAAAATCGAGGCCATAAGGTTTGCCTGTTGCGGGATTGATTGAGCCAGGGCCTGTGGTTCCATAGCAGCTTCCGAGGAAGTTGGGGCAGATGGCGAAATATTTGTTGGTGTCGATGCTTTTTCCGGGGCCGATTTGTTCGTCCCACCAGCCGGGTTTTGTGTCTTCGGGGCTGTGGTAACCGGCGACATGGGCGCTGCCGCTTAGGGCGTGACAGATGAGGACGGCGTTGTCGCCTTT
>JBFZBH010000228.1:0-3777 GCA_041308525.1 Phycisphaerae bacterium
ACTTTCCGGCGATAGCCGACAGCCAGATGCGGATGGGCAAAGAGCTTTCTGAACATCTTGCAGCAATGATAGCAAAGAACGAGCGGTTTCTCGAAGCGGTGGAGAAGATTCCAGCTGAGGCGATTCGGCAGACCGATATTCTGGCGGAGGTGAACGAGCATTTGGCGACATCGACAGACGTCGATATGAGGATGGCCGACAGCTTCAGGAGGTTCAATGAAATCCTGACCAAGCTCAGTCAGAACACCGTCAGCCAGGCCGAGAGCATAATGGAGATGAGCAGGGCGTTTTCATCGAGCGACAGATATTTAAAGTATGTCATTTCAAGGCAGAACAGGCAGTTTATCTGGCTGTTCGGTGTCTCGGTGGGCGTCTGCTTTGTAACAATCCTGATACTCGTCGGGATAGTAATGTATTTGAAGTAGGAATTTTTTTCTTGCATTGTAGATGGAGGGGGTATAAATTGCAGAACAGAAGCTCTTTGAAAAAAGAATAATGGTGATTGCAGGTCTGCGAAATTTTTTTCGCGGATACAAAAAATGGGAACGCGGTAGAAAGCCGCGGCGGTCGCGCCGCTGTGAGTATCTGTTCCTAAAATAAGGAAATCCCCGGAGGCAAATTTTAAGCCACTATTCGACAAATCGAATGGGAAGGCGCCTCGAGGTAAGATACGAGTCAGAAAACCTGCCTGCAAGTCGATTGAGGATACAAGTGTTCTCGCGAAAAGGAACATAATTGTATATCCTTCAGCTTTCTGCAAACATAGACGGTATAAAAAATACTTTGGTTCCGGCTGAAGGAAGATATAAAAAAATTAAAGCCGCTGTTCCTTTTCAGGACAGCGGCTTTTTTATTGCAAACAAAAAAATCACCACGAAGGCACGAAGACACTAAGAAAATGTTAAAGAGAAAAAATACAAAGGAAAAAAGGCACAAAGAAAAGTGAAAAGAGAAGAAGACACAAGAAAGGAGAAGGAAAGATGAGAAGAGTGATGATGTTGGTGCTGGTTATTGCAGCAGCACAGGCAGCTTATGCTGGGTTAGTTTATCAAAAGGGTATTGAATACACAGCCGGGGCAGGAGAGAACAGCGCGAAGATTGTTATCGATTTCGATGCGGGCAAATTCTTTCTGTTCGAGTACAGATGGAATGGGCAGGCCAAAGGATGGGACGCACTTGCTGCAATTGACGCGGCCGGATTGCTGAATGTTGATTCACAATGGTTCGAGCAGTTTAACAGCCACTTTGTTAATGATTTCAGTTTCCCCGGCGGCGTGAAATTCGATTACGGAGTGGATGCGACGGGCTGGGGATACTGGGGGAGTGCTGATGGAGAAAACTGGCTTCTGAACGGGGGTGTTGATGGCAGGATGCTGACAAATGGCGGATGGGATGGATGGGTGTGGAGTAATTATGATTACAACGTAAGCTGGGACCCGATTAGATCGCCGGGAATGGCGCCGGAGCCCGGGACGATTTTACTGCTCGGCGCTGGGGCGATGTTTGTAATGAGAGCAAAAATCAAAAATCAAAAATAAAAAATTTTGAAGCAATGACAGTAAAGGGTGTAATAACAATCTGTTGTCTTATGTCGGTTTGCCTCTTTGCAGCAGGGACGGCCTATTCATACGAATATGACGCCAATGATTTTGCCAAAGAGGTGATATTTTATAATGCGGGCCTCAAAGCTGGAATTTTTACGTTTCCGCAGTCAGCGCTTGGCCGCCCGACGGTTGATACGGATTATTACGGAGCAGCCAGACCTGCTGTGCCGGTGTATCCTGCCTGGAAGCCCGGCGAGGTCGTTACTGTAGGAATCGGCGGCACTCTCATTTTGAAGTTCAGCCATAAAATAAGCGATGACGAGAATAATCCTTATGGAATTGATTTTTTAGTTTTTGGAAATGCTATGCAGGCGATAGGCGGATTAGAGAACTGGTTTTACGGCGACCCGGCTGATGTTTTCCTGACCAGCGGATTTGTCAATACCGAAGCAGGAAAAGTCTCAGTAAGCCAGGATGGAATAGTGTGGTATAGTTTCCAAAACGGTCCCTTCGCGGACAGCTTCGCACCGACACTCGGAAGGATTTACGACCCGAATAATCCGTTATTTTATCCGGGATGGAACAATTTATGGTGGTCCGATGCGACAAACCCGACACTGCCTTTGGACCCGAATGTGAAAAGTGAAGATTATGCAGGCCGAAGCGTAGCAGAATTGTGTTTCGCATACGGCAAAAGTGCCGGCGGGACGGGATTTGATTTGGAAACATTAGCAAATTTCGAGCAGCTTGAGATTGACGAACAGAGCGGCAGAAGATGGATTCAGTACATAAAAATTGAATGTCTGACAACAGATGTGAATGGTTTTCCGCCGGAGGTCGATGCGGTTGCGGATGTGAGCTGCTGCGGTGATTATAAACATCCGATTCAGGATGGTGACATCAACAGGGATTGTGCGGTTGATAACAGGGACTTGCAATTATTGAGCGGATTCTGGCTGACACAATTTGATGAACCGCAGGACCCCGCCAGAGCAGCGGACTTTTTCAAAGGAAGCGATGAGATGATAAATTTTTATGATTTCGCTGTCCTTGCGGGCAACTGGCTTAAAGTAATCTGGAGCGGTTATTAAGGATTTCGAAGGCCGATGAAAGAAAGAGGATTCACGATTGTAGAAATTCTGGTTGTGATTGCGATTATTTCGCTTCTTATGGGGATACTGCTGCCGGTACTTGGTGCGGTGCGTGAAGAGGGCAAAAGTGTTGTCTGTCTTAATAATCTTCGGCAGATGGTTTTGTCAGCGGATGTTTATACGAATGACAACGATGGTTTTTATCCGCTGGCGGGATTTATGGATTATGATAATATGTCTCAGCAGCGGGAGTGGGATTTTTTCAGGAGCTTCGAGAACGGCCAAATAAAGGACTGCACGCCGGGATTTTTGTGGCAGGGCAAGGGCCTGATGGCGATTCAGCAGTGCCCGTCATTTAAGGGAAGCTCAAATTCGGAAGGCGACCCATACACCGGTTACAATTATAACGCAAGTTACATCGGCGGCATTCTCGTTCGCGTCGGCGGTGTTCAGCAGGGAAACGCCTCGAGCAAAAACAGCGAATTAAGAAATCCTTCCGGCTGCGTCATTTTCGGGGATGGACAATTTACTCTCGGCGCCAACAAATATATGCGTTCGCCGAAGGCCGGGAAATTAGACAGGGATTTCGACGATGGCTACCGCTATGCAGGCGCACAGGGTTACAGGCACCTCGGCAGGACGAACGCTGGATTTTGTGACGGCAGGGCGGCGACGGTTCGGGAAATTTTCACTGACACATACAATAAAAAAATCCTTGATGAGTATAACTCTCAAAATAGAATAAAAGCAGGCTTTTTGTCTGCCGATAACAGCGCTTATGACCTCGAATAATTTTAAAGAGGGTATTGATTATCAGCTTTTTTTCTATACAATTCTGTAATGGCCTCTAAAGGACAATCGTTTTGGAAATCGGCAGGCGCAATAAGCAGCGGATTGAGTCATTTGATATGGCCGGCAAAGTGCCGCTGCTGCGGGAAGGCTGTCGAAGGCAGCATTGAAGGCTTGTGCAGGACCTGTATGGATGAACTTGCCGGCTGCACAGCATCAGATTACTGCCCAAGGTGCGGAGTTGATGTAAGCAGGTATGCGATTGTCGGGGGAGTCTGCCCGCGATGCCAGGGTTATGAATTTTATTTTGACGGGATTGCGAGGGTCGGCATCTATTCAGAGCCTTTGAGGAA
>JBFZBH010000229.1:0-3759 GCA_041308525.1 Phycisphaerae bacterium
AGCATATAAATTAATATGGTCGCTAAATAAATCATTCTTTATCCTTCCAATTTTGAATTGAATTTTTTTCTTTCTATATTCAAACCTCCAAAAAGTTGTTAAGACAATATCAAATACAATCTGTTTTGACAACACCAAAAATAAATTTATGTAATATCAATGGCTGATGTATCTACCATTGCTGAATTTACCCATTCCCCCTAATACGTTAATCAGAGATGTCGAAACGATTTGCATTTCAAAGAAAATTCTCAAACAGATATTGTTGGAGCCCCCTGTTTATTTGTAAATGAAAATTTCAATTTTGTAACTTCTACCCATGTCTTTCTCTCAAGGTGATAAACCATACCAAGAAGTGTAGTCTCATAACACCATGGGCACATTCTTTGGTCGATAACAATCTTCCCATCCCCCTGTTTATCACTGCAGGCTCTGTCAAGATCCTGTATATATGAAACCAGTTTGTTATATCCCTCCTTTTCGTAAAGGTCTTTTATTTCCTGGACCATTTGTTCCGGTGTTTTTTCATTCTGCTGAAATATTATCTCGTATTTATCTTCCCTCTTTTTATATTTATGACAGGAAACACAGTATGGATATTTTCCGATATTTGCGAACAAAACCGCGACTGTACCGAGAGTTGCACCAATAATATCTGCAAAACGCGATACTGTCGTACCAACGCGTCCCATCTCAAAAATTTTCGGGCCTAATCCGAATATCCCTCCCACTTCAGAAGAACCAAGATTAATCTTGGCGTATGTCCAGAAAGTCATTAGGTCCCGGAGCCGATACCGGCCATCTTCAAGCCCCTGAACACCTGAAAGTTCTATACTTGACGTTGTATATATTCCATAATCTATCGCTATATAGCTAACAAGCGTACCCATTGCCATAATAACTAATGTAATTCTGCTAATATGCTTATTCATTAAATACAAATATCGGAACTGTAAAAATCCAACAATTAAGCCAAAAAGAAATCCGCTGATGGGTACCACATACCATAAATTCCAATGCAAATGCTCGTTAAGAACAGGGATGCATCCGATACCAAAACCCAACATTACAGTCATTATTACTACGGAAGCAACAATTAGTGCCATTGTAAAATCCTCTCAATTCGCGTCTTAAGTGTTCCTTTAAGGTTTATTATTACTCATTTTCTATTATTCTTTTTTTTCTGTCAAAACTTATTTTTGGAAAGTGTTCACAAAAAAATCCCATTTTTGTCATTATGAAAATTGCTCCATTGGAAATGAAAGATAATGTCTTAATATGATATTTCCTCGGCCTAAAGATAAGCTTTCGCAATAACACACAAAAAACAACTTATTATGCGTGACCTTTTATCGGCAGTTGCCTATTTTAACAGGGTCGTGAATAGTTTGACAATTCGGCCTGCTGACAATATCATTTACGCAAACCGCGAATATGGAACTATATTAAAAATGAAGTATGTATTTAATTTCCTATACCTGCTGGCCGCTTTAATTTCGGCGCCGAAATTTATTTACAGGCGCTTACGTTTCAGCCGCTATCGTGCCGGCTGGCCGCAAAGGCTCGGTAAATTAAAGCGGAAAAATCCCGAAAAAAAATCCATCTGGCTTCACGCCGTCAGCGTAGGAGAGGCCAATGCCTCCAGGACACTTGTCGAGAAACTTTCCGCATCCTTCCCGCAATACGAAATCGTAATCACAACAACCACAGATACGGGATTTGCACGTGCAAGCCAGCTTTTTGCAGGAAAAAATCTTGTCAGTTATTTCCCCTTCGATTTTTCCTTTACGATGCGAAGGGCATTTAAGAATATCAATCCAGCAGCAATTTTGCTTATGGAGCTGGAGCTTTGGCCCAATCTTGTCAGCATCGCAAATCAGCAGAATGTCCCCGTCATTGTCGTCAACGGCAGGATAAGCGACAGGAGCTTCCCACGATATAAACTCATAAGACCGTTAATAAAAAAAGTATTTTTCAAGACAAGCCTCATCCTCGCACAAACAGAACAATACGCAGGCCGTTTCATCGAATTAGGCGCCGCTGCCGATAAGGTTTTCGTCACAGGCTCACTCAAATACGACACCGCCCAAATCGCAGACAAGGTTGATGGCAGCGATTTGCTCGCTTCGAAGCTCGGTATAAAAGAAAACGAACGGCTGCTGGTGGCAGGAGGCACAGGCGATGGCGAGGAAGAAATTCTGCTGAAAGTTTATACAGCAATTATTTCGAAACCGGCCTTCAAAGACCTTCGAATCGCAATCATTCCCCGCAAGCCCGAACGTTTTGATTCTGTCGGCCAGCTTATAAGCAGCTTCAATCTGCCGGCTGCGCGGTACAGTCTGCTAAAAGAAAAAGCTGATGCAATGCCGCCCGAAAAAAACGCTGTCATACTCGGCGACACAATGGGCGATTTGAGAAAATTTTATTCTCTTGCAAATCTAATCTTCGTGGGCCGCTCGCTTGTGCCGATGGGCGGCTCGGATATGGCTGAAGCTGCAGCACTCGGCAAATGCACAATCTTCGGACCCCATACCTTCAATTTCAATCAGACCGTCGATGACCTTCTTAAGGAACAGGGTGCCATACAGATAAAAAACGAACAGGAATTATCGGCGACTATTGAAAAGTGTCTTTCTGAACCGGGATATGCAAAAAAAATTGCCCGAAACGGTCAGAACGTCATCCGCAAAAACCAGGGAGCGACCCAAAAAACCCTCGAACACATCTCGAAAATATTAAGGCCCTGACCATAACAATTTTTACAAAATCAGACAGAGCTTATGGCCCAGGCACAAAATGTTAAGGGAGAATAATTTTTTTTAACCGCCGCGGATGAAACGCATCTTGCCTACATTTGGAATGAACGATACAGGCAGCGGAAACTTAAACGGCCCGATCTCGAACGGGAAACCTGCCGGCCAGTAAACAAACACTGCCTTGCCGACAAGATAATCACGCGGCACAATTCCTGCTTCGTATTCTTTTCCGTTGTTGCCCAAACCCGGCCTGTCCCACCATCTGCTGTCTTCGCTGTTGGGGCTGTTGTCTCCGCAGACAAAAAACTGGTCTTCTTTCAGCTTTAGGGCGTTTCCCTCACTTGCCCTGCGTATTTTCCTTCCGTCAAAAGCACGCGATGATAAATAATGAATATCACGATACACTGCTGCATGAGAAACGGTCAGGTTCCCTCTTCCAGTTATCCTGGCACGGGGCTCAATCAGCGGTTTTCTCGGTCCGGCACTGTCACGAAAAACTCCCAAATCCCAAACAAGCTTTTTTTCTCCCGCCTGAAAAATAAGCTGATGGTCAACATTTGCAAACTTTATCAGTACAGGTTTTTTTAGCGCAACCGGTAAAATCTGTCCGGAAGTCAACTTTCAGGTTTCGGATACCCTTGAAGTTGATCAGCTGTAATTGCCTTAATTTGATTTCCATGTTGCGTATGATATTTAGATTTTCAGTTTGCGTTGGATCTCTATGTTGCGGATGGTCTCCAGCTCGATTCGCGAGTAGGTAGCCTTAGAATTCCCTGGACCGGCCTTTATCCGTCTGATCAGGCCCTGATTGCGCCAGCTCTGCACCTTGGCCTGTCCGAACTCCCGATAGGCTTCCGTCTGGCTGATCTCGTCCTTGATCAGCCCGAGACGTTTCAGGACGATCTCTGCCCCTATCGTTGCGCTCTCGATGCGAAGTTGTTTTTCTTCAAAAAGGGTCATTTCCATTTTCTTATTTTTCAACGATTAGCCCCCCTGTCGTATT
>JBFZBH010000230.1:0-3758 GCA_041308525.1 Phycisphaerae bacterium
ATTCCAAACCCGGCCAAATTACAAAGAAACTAATTGCAGAATTTTCGAAGTTTACAGGATAATACTTTAGCACTGTTATCAGCAGATTATCTTCCCTCGTGTGAATGATTATATCTACAGCACAATCCATCTTTTCATCGGCTGTTTTTCTTCAGCAGGTTTTTGGGGCACAGGTTTTACAGGCTCCTGTTCAAGCTCATTTTGAATCCTGAGATTAGCCCTGCGGACTTCGTCAATTATATATGACCGCTCGTTTGTAAACGTCACGTTCCAGATGTCGTTTTGATTGTCCAAATCGAAAACCCAAAAAGCAGCAAGCGGCACTTTATTAACCTCAATTGCTGAAAGAAGTTCTTCGAATTCCTTCCTCTCCTTTGCCTTGTCTTTTTGCACAGGCACACCGAATTCGCCTATGAAAAGAGGCTTTTTAAATTGATTGGAATATTGCATTAGCTTCTTTATTAAACCGCTGGAACTGTTCTGGTCTGCCGGATAGTCGTTTTTCTCTTCAGGATAAATATGAACGCAAATCGTGTTGAATTGGTCAGGATTGTCTCTTTGAAGAATATAGGCAAACTGCTCAGGAGCATCCTGTGTCCAGCTCTTCTCTTTTGTGTTGTGATATGCACTTAATCTCGGAATCGAATTGCCGGTTATAATTATTCTGTCCTTATCAAATCTGTGAACAGTTTGAGCAAACTGCTCATAAGCAGTAAGCATATCCTTTGATGTAAGCTCGTCATTTTGTGTCCTGGCAGCAGCAGTTTTAAGATTCGGCCAGACAGGAGGCCTATGCTCAGATGCGTTCGGCAAATCAACGACAAGATTATATTCGTTTCCCATCTCCCAAGCCCAGATGGCAGGTGAATCCTTGTATCGGCTGACAATTTCTGCTGTATATTGTCTTATAAATCCAATCGTTTTACTGTTAGGATCGCCAAGTTTGTTCATCGGTTCGCCGACAATGTCCGGCACAGCAGAATAATTCCAGAAAAGCGACGGAATCAATCCAATTTTACATTTCTCTGCCGTCTTTATAATATCATCGAGCTTTCTGAAATATTCTCCCTTGTTTTTCAAATACAGCTCATAATCGAGCGGCCAGAATCCTGAGCACATAAATCTAACAAATGGTATCCCGGCATCGCTGAGCTGTTTTAGATTTTTCTTATACGATAAATCATTGGGACTTTTAATCGTATTGTAAAAGAGGCTAAAATAATTTGCCCCTATCGCCCGAAAAGGTCTGCTATCTTTCATAAGAATACCATCCTGAACACACAGTCCCTTTTTGCTAATCTTATTAGACTGTGCAGCGACTGATGAACTTATGAGCATAAGGCAAACACTAAAAATGAAAAGTTTCCTTCGGATGTCCTCCTGTATTTTTGGCATTGATCCTCTCAAATCGGCTATTTGTCTAAGCTCTGTATTATTCATCGATTATAAATAATACGAAAACATGTCAAAAAGAAAAGCTAAAAACCTGCTATAAGAATATCCTCCTATAAATTAAATGTGTTGATGCAGAACCTCGATTTGCTCAGGATGAGCAGAAAAATTATATTTTACGGAAATGACAATTTAAGGACCCATTGTTCCCATTCTTTTTGAAACTTTTGCATATTGGGATTATTAAGAACCTTTTGCAGGGTCTTATATCCCGATGGGTCATTCTCGACATCATTGACGAACTGATTATAAAATTTTGTCAGCAGATTTTTCTCTTGAAGATAATAACAAAGGTAACGAGCCTGAGCATAGTTATCGCTGTAGATGCTGCCGCCGTAAAATCCTGAACTGGTTGAATTAATAAGTTTCTCGAAAGATGGAAGCTTGCCGTTTCTGATTTTTCCCTGCAGGCCGGCCAATCGCCAGTTTGTCAGTCCGATGATTTTCCCGTCCCGCTCGCTGGATTGCTCATAAAGAGAAGCCAGACCCTCGTTAAACCACGCCGGGCACTCCGGAAAATTTGCAGCCATAAACGGATGGACGATTTCGTGCACGAGCGTCCCGCCGCCTGTTGCAATGTTCATTATAAGTGCATTATGGGTGCTTGAAAAATAACCGAAAGGCGTCGTTGGATTGTCGCCGAAAATTTCCTTGCTGTATTTTCTGTAGCTTTTGTCATCTTTGAACAGCCAGATATCGATAATGCTGCACGGGTCGTTAGTGAAATAATCCTGCTTTAACTTATCGACCGCCCATTTAACAGTACGAATCGAACGCTCCCTGACTGTTTGCGGCGGCTCATCTCCGATAACGACAAAAGGCTTTTGCATGATGATTGTAAAGTTACTATTGGGTATCAATTTTTTAAGCCCCATTATATGCTGAGCATAATCTGCATCCGTAAATCCCAAAGCAAATTCTATCTTTCTGATTTTGTCCGGTTTCATCCGCAATCGAATAAGCGTCCATTTGTCTTTTTCATATTTTAAAGGCCACAACTCGATGAATTTCTCCCTCCCCATCTTCTTGTATTCCGCATTGGAATCAGCTGGTTCCTGATAAATCATCTCGTCGGATTTCGAATCATATCCTACGATGAGCCGGAAATGCTCGCTTGCCTGTGGAGTTTCATCGTAATGCATGCAGACAATTGATGGAATCTGGCTGACAAGATCATCATACATATCTTGAAACTGCATTTCGATCTGCTTTGACGAATCATTTGAATCGATAAAAAACCAATTGTTACCTGTGTCGAATCCGATGTTTTTGAGTGCAACTGCAAGTTCACTTGTGTAGCATCCTCTTCCATTTAGCGGGTCAAGCCCAGAAAGGTTAAAAACTTCATCCTGTGTATAGTTGTTCCCAAGCTTTTTAAGATACATCTCAGCACAAGCCTCTCCGCAAAAATCATTTTTCTGCTGAACATGAGGCACATCTGTTATAAGGACATCTTTATATAAAGTTTTTGCATTAGTCTTGCCTGAAATAGTTACAGCACAACAACAAAACAAAAATATTACAATAAAACTTATTACTTGAGTTTGATACTTAATCATTCATATCTCCATCTTTCTATTATAAAAGCAAGGGGGTGCAGGTTTTGTATATGCACCCCCTGCTTAAGAACCATTTATTGTGCCACCTGCTGAACGTCTTGCTGCAAAGTTCTAATTTTCATGTTTCTATCATATTCCATCGTATAATTATATGTTACTACCGTTGCTTTTTCACCTGTCGTATTTTCGTCGAGTTTTAAGTCCCATCTGAGGATACCTTTTTTCTTTGCAGTACGGACATACTCGGCATTATCACTCAAGGTCTGGCTTGTATCAGATAGCTCGATCTTGATCGATGGGTCCTCAGTATAAGGCAGCCTGTCAAAAAGCTGCAGGAGAACAGGTGTATTCTTATAGTTGCTAAGCGCAATTCGATAGCTGTATGTATCGATATTGTTCCCGCCCTGCACTCGCGTCTTCTTTTCAACAAGCTCGTGTGCAACCTGAACTTGCGAATCGATCCCGAAACCGCTTGTGAACTTCTCGCCCATCGTAACAAGCGGCATCATACCTTTGCCAACGAACTCTCCGTTGCGGAACATACTCGCCGGACCCGGCAGAAAGACCGTTCCGCTATCATTTAAAATCTGGCACTGCAGATAAACATAGTCCGTCAGCAGCGGCGTCGCAACAAGAGTGAAATCAGCCTTTGCAGTAATCGAGGCGATGCTTACAAGCTGCTGGTCGCTTCGGCTTGGCAGTGTCAGCTTTCCGGGGATGTTATACACGACACTTATTCCCTCCCTG
>JBFZBH010000231.1:0-3757 GCA_041308525.1 Phycisphaerae bacterium
TCGTAGATTCGCAGGTAAATGTTGTCGGCGTATTGCAGGAAGTCATCGATGTGTGATGCGAAGAGGACGATTTTTTTTACAGGCCCGCGGACATTACAGACGAAGTCATCGGCCAATACCCTGCTGACATTGCCGAGCCTGTCGAAGCGAATGTCCATTCCGTAACCGGATGTATTTGGTTTTTGTTTGTATTTATATCCTGTCGATTCGACAATGAATTTGTTGACGGCCTTGAAGGCATCGACGCGAATCGGAATGGGACTTGTGCTGCATAATAAATCGGTTGTTGGAATACCAGTATTTTTCATCGTATTAACAATAAAATCGGGAGTTGCAGAGACCATCAGACAATCTGCTTTCTCGCACATAAGTGCTGCAACACCTGCACAGTGAGGTGAGGCCTGGCTTGTTCCAGTAAATTCGCTTGTGCCGCCTCCTTTGCCGCAGGATTTAATATTTCGCCCGGGTGCAGCAAGCTCATTACAGCTGTTTCTATTGGAAAAGCAGGCAATTAAGTCACCATAAGTCGGGTCGTTGTAGCAGGCCGGCCAGGAGCCGCCGTAGTTGCTGTAATATGTTCCGCTGTTTGGTTCGCGTCCCAAATCCTGGTCGTAAACAGCCGCGACAGGTGTTACCGATGAGAGGCACGCTGGGGCAGGCATCGATGTGCAGGATCCATTGTTACCGCTTGATACGAAGGTTAATATGCCGACATCTTTTGCAGCCTGAAGTGAATCGCGCAGGTCACCGAGCCAGGCATAACCAGACTCGTCGCCCTTACTGTCGCAAGGGCATTGAGTGAAAAGCTCATTGCTGCCAAGGCTCATATTCATAACACAGAGGTTACCATAATCATTTTTGTGCGTGACAACGTAATCGACTCCTGCGGTAACATCACTCATTCTTTGAAAGGCGTTCTGGCTGTCGAGCACCTTGACCGCGAGGATGTTGGCATCCGGGGCGACGCCGAGCGGTGCAACAACACCTTTCGAAGTAATGATTCCAGAAACATTTGTCCCGTGTCCATGGTCATCTTCTGCACCGGCGCCGCTGCCGGTGCTCAAGAAATGATACCAGCCGGAGGCAATATCGTCCTTTAAGTCCGGGTGGTCGCTATCAATACCGGAATCGAGGATGGCAACTGTTATGCCTTCACCGGTGAAGCCCACACCGACATCTGAGTGGACATCATCAGCGTTAATGAATGGGACGCTTACATCGAGATGGCCGTAGCCCCCGACATCGGCACCTATTGCTGAAACGAGCGGATTGGAAGCAAGTTTTGCAAGGCCTTTTTCGCTGACAAAGCCTGTAATGGAACAGATGTTATCATACTGATGCACGATTGTGAATTCATCCGGTGCAAGGACATTACGGACGCTGGTTTGAGTTTGCCTTATTGCGAGGCGTTTCTCAGTAATATTTGCCTCAGCAGCAAACATTGGTTTTTGGAGCCGTACGATTACATATATGTTTCCATCCCGGCTGTTTTGAAGGTCAGTATAGACTTTTTTGTCAACGATTGATTCATTTCCCAGATTTAGTTCGTTGGCTAAAGCAAAGGCTGATGACAACAATATCACGGATGCAATGCAAATCAATTGCAGTTTTAAATTGCTCGTTTTCATTTTTAACCTCCCGAAAAATGAAAGGTCTTTCTGCGACCATATTAAAGGCGATTGTTAAATCGATGAATGTTTTCCGCAACAGCACTGTTCACTTAAAAGAGTGCTTTATTGATAATATTTTATGCTATTTTTCGGCCAAAGTCAAGAAAGAGATACAAATATTTTTTAAAAGAGGTCTTTATAACGCTGCCAAGTATGACACCGAAATTATAAAGGCCCAAAAGGCACTTTTTAGTGGTTTCTCAGGGATTTTGGATAGGAGCTCGGGCAAGTTCGCCGATTGTCCTGCCGGTTTTGTCCTTAAGATAAAGGGCTACCGCAGCAGCATTTTCGGGAACACCTGTTTTACCGAGCTTGATTGTCCTGGAAAGGGCAAATGTCTTCAGTGGAGTAACGGAAATTTTTTGTGGCAATGCTGCAATCTCTTTATTTTTTGCATTCAGAAAGACAATCGCGCAGGAGGCCTTGTAAAAAACACCGAATGTCCCCTCCAGATTTAGTTTGCCGTCACGGATGTTTACGGCCAATGGCTTGCAAACCGCACCGACATCGCCGCAGGAAATGACCTCGCAATTGGAAGGTATTTTTGCAGCTGCCCAGGTATAGCGGAAATTAAATGATTTGCCAGGCTGTAAGTCTGCAAAAGGGCTTAAGATTTCGGATTCTAAAAGATACGGATTTTCCTTCGGGTCATCAGACATTTTGTTGACTTTTCCCCAGGCAGTAAATTCGCCTGCGCCATTCGACCAGAATTCCACGCTTGAATTATCAGGATATGGCATATCCGGTTTAAAGTTGAATTGGTGGACGAAGACATAGCCGGCAGTTCCATCGACGGTGGCAATCCATCCGGCGGAAGAGTCGAGACCGATTTTGCCTACCTGATATTGAAAGCGGACCTTCATCATCTGCTGCTGTTTGTCCGGCTGGAAGGTTGGATTATCTTCGGGGCCGAACATTACCTTATAGCCGTTTTCGAATTTGCTTTTCGGGTTGAGCGGACAAAATGCCCAGAAGTTTTTGTTGTAGCCTGAGTCTTTTTTATTTGCAGTATCGAACTGGGTGACGGCCCAGATGCCCCAGCGGCGGTTTTGCGTATCGATATTTTTCATAGATGCATCGATGCTGATATGTGTGGTATCGTCGAAGATTGTCAGCAGGCGTGAAAGCTGTATGCCTGTTTTTTTGTCGGGAAGACTTGTCAGGTTGATACCGATGGGTCTGTCTTTATCCTCATAGATGAGGGCATTATACGGCCCGCCGTCGAGGACGGGGTCGGGCGGTCCCGGCCACTGCTGATTGTTGTCCCAGCCCTGGGGTGCGGGCCACAGTTTGTCGCCGCCGTAGTTTAGCCATTCGCCGTTCGGCCCCAGCCTGCTTGGAGGAGGCATGGTGCCTGCGAGGTCTTTATTTACCCAAAAGAATTCGTGGTTCCCAAGTTTATATTGGATGATTCTGCCTCCGATATCGGGTACGACCTGAACTTCGATGAGGTCGTTTTTCAGGTTTATTGATTCCCATTTTTTTGACTGCGTCTGGCAGCCGGCGGCGAAGATACAGAGGATTACGACAAATTTAATTAGAGTTTTCATTTTGTTTATCCTTAAACAATTTCTTTTTGTTTTCTTGTAAAGGTATCAGCCATAACCGCTAATAATAATGTTGCGCCCATAGCAAAGTCAATCCAGTTAAGCTCGATGCCGAGAAGATTTATCGAGCTGATAATGATTGACATCAGCAGTGCCCCAAGGAAGGCGCCTGCAATGGTGCCGACACCGCCTCGAAGGCTTGCCCCGCCGATAATTACAGCAGAGATTACCCTAAGTTCCAGTCCCTTTCCGGCTGTGGTGGATGCTGAGCTGAGCCTTGCGGTTATGATGATGCCGGCAAAGGCTGCAAGAAGGCCAGTGAGCATATAGTTGAAGATTTTAATTTTTTTAACATTGATGCCGGAAAGCAGGGCTGCCTTTTCGTTTCCGCCGATGTAATAATTCTGGCGGAAATAGCGGGTGCGCCGCAGCAAAAAGTCGCCAGCTGCTACAAGAGCAAGAGAGATGATAATCGGATATTGGATGCCGAAAATTGTTCCCTGTCCCAGAATTGTAAATGATTTCGGAAGATCGGAAGAG
>JBFZBH010000232.1:0-3749 GCA_041308525.1 Phycisphaerae bacterium
GTTTGTCATACCATGTCTGTCCAGCCAGGTATGTTCTTAATTTTTCTGACGCCCGCTGAAGCTCTGAGACGAAGCCGCGGTTTTCAGCAAGCTCATTGAGTCTTTCCTGTGAGACTGCACCGAGAAGCTTAACGGGATTATGCGACCAGACTTTCCAAAGATTGCTGTCGATGCGGTTGAACAAAGAAACGAATTCGAGATTCCAGCACCAGAACATATTTCTGGCGATGAATTCCAAATCCTTCAGCGCTTCCGGAAGGGCCGGTAAAACAGTAAACGTATGTACGCCTGGCATTTCCTTACCCTCAATAAACGTCCGTAAATAACATCATTTAATGCTGTTTTACAACGGTTGCAGAAACAGCGTTTCCAATTTCTTTTTTAGATAATCGGCTAAATTTTTAAAATGCTTAATACCAAAAAGAGGCGAGAAAAAATAATGAAACCAAAACGTCCTATATTAATTTTATTTTTTTAAATTAAAAAAAATAAGATGAAAAAGCGGAGAAACCAACAACCAGAGAAAGAGGAAATTGCGCTGCTGATGCGGGAGAAAACAAGGTGCCGTGAAAAACTTATTTGGTTTCGAGGGCGCTTTTAATCATAAAATATTTAGAGATTCCATCGAGACAAACCATGCCGGTGACTTTATCGCCCTCTACGACTGCAACCGCAGTTTTATGGTTTAAGAGGAGTTTCCTATAAACCTCATCGAGTGGCGTTCGGGCATCAACTGCAATAAATGTCGTATCCATAACAGCAGAGACGGGGACGACAGTACCCATCTGATGAATGCTCGAAAGAATACTGTCGCGGGTGAGTATGCCTTCGAGGCCGCTGTTGCCGATGACGGGAAAATCATTCTGGCAGCCGTGATGAAAATGCTCGAGAGCCGAAGAAAGCGGCTCATCGGGCCGCAGGCTTATAAACTCGGTGGTCATCACTTCGCTGATTGGCAGATTGTGAAGAAGAGAACGGAGAACAACTTCCTGTTTTTCACCGCTCGCAGCAAGGAAGAGGAAAATGCCGATAACCGGCAGCCAAATAGAGGCGCCAAAAAATACTGAGAAGATAAAAATAATTGCGATTGTCTGGCCTACGAAAACAGCGGCCTGTGTGGCGGAGACATAATCCATCCATAAGGCAAGAAAACCGCGGAAGACCCTGCCTCCATCCATCGGGAAGGCGGGGATAAGATTGAAAATGGCCAGAAAAATATTAACGGTCACCAGGTTGGGTAAAAAATTAGCAGTTGTTGTCGAGATAAGAGTAAGCTCCCTGATGGTGCCAAAGCGCCGGACAAAAAGAAACAATATTATTGCTATGACAATATTGATAAAGGGGCCAATGATAGCCATAAGGATTTCCTGCCCGGGCTTTTCGGGCATTTCATCGAGAGCCGAGACGCCGCCGATTGGAAGGAGCGTGATGCTTTTAGCCTCCTTGCCGAAGCGGCGTGCGATGAGGCTGTGGCCGACTTCGTGTATAAGCACACATAAAAAGACAGAGCATATAAAGAGCGTTTCCATTAATGCGGCAGAGATGCCATTGCTGCCAAACACAGAGAGGAATACAAAAACCAGCAAAAGAAAGAAGGTTATGTGTATCCGGAAGTTTATTCCAAAAATCCTGCCCATACTTACAGACCAGCGCATTTTTATTCCTCTCTAATTAAAAAAACGGATGAGATAAATGGAAGCAAACCGGAAGACAGTTCGAAAACAAGCCGGCCATTTCTACAATTTAACGGCATATCAGAATCCCCCGAAAATCAGTAGCGAATCAAAAGCAAAATGACATCGACAATAAACAAAAGGACAATCGTGGTTTCGAGCAGTACCATCCAGAAATTGTTCCTGTCCTGCTGAAGCAGCTGATACAAATCACCGAGCGTTCGAAGTTTTTCCTGGATGATTTTGTGCCAATCGGCAAGGTGGAACCTTTTCGAGGTATATTGATAAATTTTGGCAAAATGCCAGTCGCCGAAAAATTTGGTAATATTCAAAAACTCGTCGCTGAGCCGGGCCATATCAACACGCAGTTCCCTCAAGTTTTGATGAATCCTGCGATCCATCCTCGCCCTTGGATGTGACATGTCCCTGTAAGCTACCTCAAGCGCCATGTCGAGAATCCGGTCGTAAGCCTCCAGCTCAACGAGCTGGACATTTGCAATTTCCATAATATGCAGAACATCGTCGAGGCTGTCGAGTTCGCCGAGGACAAAGGCAGCATCCCAGTCGATAACAACGAGGTCACTATCATAATAAGTCAGATACAATTCGGTGGATTCATTTGCTTCCTGCCCGGAGAGGTCGGATGCATTCGGCTCTTCTGTAAGCAGCGCCGCCACCTGTGAGCGGTTTTTCATAAGCCACTGTTCGGCAGAGACATCAGAACCATCTGACGACTTCGGAACATTTTTCAGGTAAAAAACAGTATAATTTTCGCTCGGCCCCAGCGAAGGAACGGGACGGATGCAATACGGTCTTAACTCCTCGAGAACTTTATCGGCCAAATCCCTGATATATGCATCGAGAGATATGTCCGTTAATTGCAGACTGTGATATTTAACGAGATCGGCGATGCTATAGACTGAAAAAGGAACTTGCAGCTGAATACTGACTGCGCCGACATTAAATAATTTTATTCTGCATTGAACCTCGACCGATTGGCCATAAATCTGCTGGCTTTGCGGGGGCAATTTGACCATTTGCGGACGATAGAAAAACAATTGTTTTGGGCTTCTCTTATCGGGCGCAATCGAATATTCCTCAACCGGCTGGCCCAAGAGCTGCTTTAGCTGTCCGCGCTTCATATCATAGGCCAGATCGAAGGAGTAAATATAAACAACCTGGCCGCGGTATATGATGTCCTGATAGGAGTCCTTAATAAATTTCGATTCTTGCTCCATCGAAGCAATCCCGCCAAAAACAGCAAAAATATTTCTGACCGCATACTCAAAATAAAAGGTGAGGCATCATTGTCAAGCTACAGCCATTTTTTCCGGGAGAAATAAAAGAGCATGCCGCCTGTAATTACGGTTATTACAACCCAGACAAAAAAATATCCGTATTGCCATTCAAGCTCAGGCATAAATTTGAAGTTCATGCCATAGATGCCGGTAATAAAGGTAAGAGGCATAAAAATGGTGGCGATGACGGTAAGGACTTTCATTATGGCGTTGAGCCTGTTGCTGATGCTGGAAAGATAACACTCGAGCATAACGGAAGCCATATCCCTGAAGGTCTCTACGGTATCTATGACCTGAACTGTGTGGTCATAAACGTCTCTCAAATAAGGTTCCGTTGATTTCGCCACAAGGTCCGATTCCGTTCTTGCCAAAGCGCCGACAACCTCTCGAAGCGGCCAGACGGATTTTCGCAGGAATATAAGCTCTCTTTTCAGTGCGCGAATATGCGTCCCTGTCTCATTCGACGAGGCTTCCACAAGCTCATCCTCGAGGTCCTCGATTTGCTCGGTGAGCCTTTCGAGAATCAGAAAATAATGGTCAACAACGGCATCGATAAGAGAATAAGCAAGATAGTCAGCAGCCATTTTCCTGATTTTGCCCTTGGAAGTTCTGATTCTGTCCCTCATTGTATCGAAGACATCGCCTCCTGCGGATTCCTGGAAAGAGATTACGTAGTTTTTCCCGAGGACAACAGAGACCTGCTCGGACTGAATAGCGTTCAATTCCATGTTGTAGCTGAGCATCTTGAGGACGATAAAAATATAAGTTTCGTAGTCTT
>JBFZBH010000233.1:0-3716 GCA_041308525.1 Phycisphaerae bacterium
TTTACCTAATGCTGCTGAACTTCTCAAGTATTCCATAAAATGGGCAAAGAGTCAGGACCGAGAGTGATTTTATCCTGACTTGTAGTCCTTCAGATAACTACACTTAACATAACGCTTCGGAAACGCATGTTTTCCCTGTTCAGACTACATTGTAAGATTTCACTTATCCAGCATAACTAAGATCTCACAATAAAAAAATGATAAGACAAGATTTTTTTCGGATGCGCCAGACAACTTGCGCATCCGAAAGATTCTTGACACTACCAGAGAGGAGGGCCAATCGTTAAACGGTTGCGAGGCTCGTTTCGTAAAATCGTAATGCGTAGTGCGTATGTTCCGTCTTCGTCACAATATACTACATTGTGACTACACAGGACCCGTCTGCGCTTCGCTTCGCCGGGCAAGCAGGGAGGCAGAAGAAAATAACCGAAACCCAAGTTACAAGAACCCAAAAAATAACCAAAAATCAAGTTACAAGAACCAAGGAAAGAAGGCGGAGGACGGAGGACAGAACAAAGAAGAAAGAACTTCCAACTTTGAACGCTGAACATCGAACGTTGAACGTTGAATATTAGGAGGCTGGCGGGGGATTCGTTTCGCTTCCTTCTTCTTTCTAAAAGACTGAACTTCCGTCTTCGCTTCCTCCATCATCATCACTGTGCAAGACAAGTTGCCACGACGGACAAGACGAAGGACAAGACGCCGGACAAGTGAGAGGCTCGTTTCGCAATAGAGAGCTATTTTAATTTTGACAAAGCGTAATCCTTGAAATAAACTGTTCGGCGAGCATAAGGTGTTCTATAGCTGTATAAAACAGAATTTTTCAACCAGGAGTGCGGATGTATGTATGTTAATTTGAAAGAGCTTCAATGGGTTCTATGCTGCAAAGGTTAAAATCTCTAAACACGCCTATCAAAGTCACAATTATCGGAATCGGCACAGCTGGGAAAGGTCTTTTATACCAGACAAGCATCACGCCCGGCATAGAATGTATTGCCATCGCCGACATAGTACTTCAAAAGGCAATTAATGCGGCTGCTGAGTTCAAACGAGATTTTCGCATTGTGCACAACATCCGGGAACTGCATGATACAATCCGAAAAGGTCTGCTTGCCGTCTGTGAAGATGGTGAACTATTAGCACAGTGTGAGCTCGCAGATGTAGTGATTGATGCCTCAAACACAATCGGGGCCGGAGGACACTTCGCAATCACAGCCATTGAGAACAAAAAACACATCGTAATGATGAACTCGGAAGCCGACCTCATTTTCGGCCCATATCTGATGCATCTGGCCAATAAGAACAACGTTGTATATACAAGCTGTGACGGGGACCAGCCCGGCGTCATCCGCAGACTGGTCGATGATATGCAATTGTGGGGCTTCAAACTGGTGATGGCAGGAAATATTAAAGGGTTCCTCGACCGCTATTCCAATCCTACTAAAATCATACCCGAAGCAGACAAGCGAGGCCTCGATTATAAAATGTGCGCATCTTATACCGACGGAACCAAGCTTTGCATAGAGATGGCGATGGTAGCCAACGCGCTCAATTTGAAAACGCCGTGTCCGGGTATGTACGGCCCCAAAGCCAAACATCTCCTTGATATTCCCAGACTCTTCGATCTCG
This sequence comes from Phycisphaerae bacterium, assembly GCA_041308525.1. Taxonomy (GTDB): domain Bacteria; phylum Planctomycetota; class Phycisphaerae; order Sedimentisphaerales; family Anaerobacaceae; genus Fen-1359. The sequence continues at coordinate 1,630 of JBFZBH010000233.1, forward strand.
ACAATATATATCAAAAAAACGGGCCTGTTGTTGATTATGTCATCGGTCCGGAACCCAAAGGGGGAATCTTCACTGTTGGATATTGCGACCATCCATACCTTCCAAGTATGCTGGCCTGGCTTCCATCTCGTTTAGGAGACGGCCCATACTATATATTTTACAATCCATACCACTTGGTAAGTATGCAGGCGATGCAGTGTATCGCAGAAGCATTTCTGGATCACGAAGCACTTTTGCAGCCGAAGTATGGATTTAAGACCAACGTCTATTGTTATGCAAAACGCAGCCTGAAGGCTGGTGAGATACTGGACGGCATCGGTGGATACTCCTGCTACGGCTTGATTGAAAACTGTGCTGACAACATAAAAAGTCCAGGATATCCCATCTGCCTGGCTGAAGAGGTTATCCTTAAACGGGATGTGCCCAAAGATCGGAAGATTTTTATGGAAGATCTTGACGTGGACACGAGCCGCTTCGATATAAAACTGTACCAAAAGGCCTTAGAATATTCTAATGAAAAGTGAAATAGAGAAGCTTGGTATCACAGTAGTTTACCTTGTCAGCGAGAGGAATGAAAGGCTGCTCGACCTTCATTTGAGTCAAATCGAAAAGAACACAAACGTCCCGTACACAATCTACGGCAGTGCAAACCGCCTTCTGCCAAAATTTCGCTCTAAGCTGGCCAGAAATCCCAATGTCAAAATATGTGAATGCGAAACTTTTGATAAATTGAATTGTTCAAATAGTCGCATAACAGGTAAAGAAAGCAGGGATGAGCATTCATTCTACCTTGAACAGCTGATAAAAAATGCTATAGGGGACGGTGTAAGTCACGTAGCCATACTGCATGTGGACTCTTTTCCTGTAAAGGCCGGTTGGGCACAAAAACTTGCTTGCAGACTCTCTGATAAATGTGTTCTGGCTGCAATTTTCAGAGATCAGAATGTCGACCGCAAACCCCTAACCGCCTGTATGTTCTTTCACAGGGATTTTTACCTAAAATACAATCCGAGACTTCTGCCGTCTGAACAGGAACTCTCCTCCCCGGAATATCAACGGTACCAGATGGAAGTTCCTCATTTTAAAGATTCAGGTTCAGGTTATGGATTCAAAATATTCAAAGAGGCCATGACGTGGTCTCCGCTCACTTTGTCCAATAAGGATTGTGAGCATCCCTTTTCTCTTGGTGTGTATGATGAACTTATATTCCATTTGTCTGCAGCAGCTTTCAAGGATTTAACGCGGTCAGCAGCCTTCTCTACGCGGAAATATCCTAAAAGTCGTCTGAGGCACTATGCTAAAAAGATGATGAATAACATATTAGGAAAAGAAACCAGTTTAAAAATCATTGATTGCATCCCTCTGAAGTTCCGTCAACCTGACGAGTACAAAAAACAACTTATCTGGGAACAGCAGAGGGAGCGTCTGCTCGATAACCCCGAAGCTTATTTAGAGTATCTTAATTCGTGTAAACAACGCACATAATATATTTAACCAAGCAGCTGTATTCTTGTGCTCATCGATTTTCCATTAACTTGCCAAAGAGACTCATTTTAACCTGTAAAGGATGATTGAAAGAAAAGAGTGCTGAATAGACTCTTCGTCCCGATGAATCGAGATTCAGAATGACGCCAATTAGTGGGAGAGAAATACTAAGAGCGGAGGTCTTTGCGGATTTTGTATTCGACGCTGTCGGCGAGTGCCTGCCAGGATGCTTCAATAAGATTTTCCGAGCAGCCGACGGTTCCCCAGATCGATTCTTTGTCCATAGACTGAATAATGACGCGGACACGGGCAGCGGTGCCGGCACGAGCATTGACGACACGGACCTTATAATCAATCAGATGAACGTCCCTGATGCAGGGATAGAAGTTTTGGAGGGACTTTCTGATGGCAGCATCGAGGGCATTGACGGGACCATCACCTTCGCAAACGACGTGCTCAAATTTCTTGCCGACCTTCAGTTTAACCGATGCCTCCGTAATCAACTGACCGGAAGCAGTCTTTTCTACCATAGTATTATATTTTATAAGCTCGAAAGCCGGTTTGTATGTGCCCATAATCTTGCTTACAAGCAGCTCGAAGCT
>JBFZBH010000234.1:0-3706 GCA_041308525.1 Phycisphaerae bacterium
TAAAATAAATATATTTTCATTGAACAAATCATTTGAGTTTAAACCAGAATTAATATAAAGTTATTAATATAAACAGCATTTTTGAAAGGCGGAAATCATGCGAATAAAAATCATATTCATCACTATGACAGCAATATTAATTTCGGGCTGTGGTTTAAATTCAAAAGAATCTCAAACAAAAGAAAAATACTTCGGCGCGGATTATTTAAGATGTGAGAACCGCCTTAATCCAGCCGGCATCGATGTGCTTAAGCCAAGATTGAGCTGGATTGTCGAAAGCTCCCAGCGCGGCCAAAAGCAGAAAGCTTACCGAATTCTTGTCGCTTCAACAAAAGAGAACCTTGCAAAGAACGAGGCAGACCTTTGGGATTCGCAAGTTGTTCCATCCGCCAGAACAAGTCAAATTTATTACGAAGGCAAGGAACTGAAATCCGAGCAGGATTGTTACTGGAAAGTCGAGGTATGGGACAAAGATAATAAACCTTCTGGTTGGAGCAAACCGGCTGTTTGGTCTATGGGACTGCTTGAGACGAACGAATTGAATGCAGAGTGGATTGGTTTTGATGGCTATCTCGAACAAAGTCGGGTCTCAGAGGGAATACGGATTGCCAAATGGCTCTGGTATCCCGATTTTAACGATTTATCGAAGGCTCCCTCCGGCAAACGCCACTTTCGCCGGAAATTCGAGGTATCAAAAAGCGAAATCAGCAAGGCGGAATTTTTTATCGATGTTGACAACGCATTCGAGCTTTTCATTAACGAACAGCGTATCGGTTCCGAGCGTGCCTGGAATAAAATTTTCAGCTACGATGTCACAAGGCAAATTCGAAAAGGTGAAAACATAATTGCTGTCTCAGGTGAAAATGTCGGCGTAAATCCCGCCGGTCTTATTGCACTGCTGCAGATACAATATGCAGATGGACAGGTTGAGAATATCATTTCAGATGAGCAGTGGCTATGCTCCAAAGAGGCTCCGGAAATGTGGAAGTCAGTTTCTTTTGACGACTCCGCCTGGAGAAAATCCAAAGTTATAGGCGATTATGGAATCGCGCCCTGGGGAGAAGTCCGTCAAGCTTCCCTGTTTTTGCCCCCGGCGCGTTACCTTCGTAAAAACTTCTCAGCAGAAAAGCCTGTAAAGAAAGCACGTCTATATGCAACAGCCCTCGGTATCTACAAAATATACGTTAACGGCAAAATGATAAGTGATGATTATTTCAGCCCCGGCTGGACTGATTACACTAAGCGTGTTTATTATAGAACTTATGATGTTAGCCATCTTCTTGCAAAAGGTAAAAATGCTATCGGGGCCATATTGGCAGACGGCTGGTATGCAGGCTATGTAGGTTACGGCGGCGACCGTGAGCTTTATGGAAAGAAAACAAGATTCAATTGCCAGCTGCATATCGAATATACCGATCGAACAATTGATACAATTGCAACAGATTTATCTTGGAAGGGCTCGATAGGGCCGATTCTCGAAGCTGATTTTTTGATGGGCGAAACATATGATGCCCGAAGGGAAATGCCCGGCTGGGCAACTGTAAATTTTGATGATAGCGCCTGGCAGACAGTCCAAAACGGTTCTGAGGTAAATCCGAAAATTCAGGCAGCCGTTTCAGAGCCGGTCGTTGCTTTTACTAAATTGGAACCCCAAAAAATCACTGAGCCTGTACTGGGAAAATATGTTTTCGAGATGGGGCAGAATTTTGCAGGAGTTGTGCAGTTAAAAGTCACAGGCAAGACTGGTCAGAAAATAACATTGCGTTTCGCAGAGCGGCTCAACAGCGATGGAACGATCTACACACAAAACCTCAGAGGCGCCAGGGCAACGGACACATATATCTGCCGCGGAGGCGGCACAGAAATATGGCAGCCTTTTTTCACCTTCCACGGTTTCCAGTATGTCGAGCTTACTGGCATTGATTATTTTCCGACAAAAGATACGATAACCGGACTTGCCCTCAGCAGCAATACACCTGTTGCAGGCAGCTTCGAATGCTCAGATGAGATGATTAACAAGCTTTACAGCAACATTGTCTGGACTCAAAGAATGAATTTTATCGATATCCCGACCGACTGCCCTCAGCGAGATGAGCGGCTCGGCTGGACAGGCGACGCGCAGGTTTATATACGAACTGCCTGTCTGAACACGGACAATCAGGCATTCTTTACGAAATGGCTTACAGACCTCGCAGACGCTCAAAGGGAAGACGGCCAGTTCCCCAAAATTGCTCCCGTCAAGTTTGGAGCAAATGACGGCGGGCCGGGCTGGTCGGATGCCGGCACAATCTGCCCCTGGACAATCTATCAAGTATATGGCAACAGGCAAATCCTCGAGAAAAATTACGAGCCGATGAAGCGGTTTGTTGAATTCTGCAAAAACAGATGTTCAGATAACCTGATGCCTCCAAAGGAATATCACTGTTACGGCGACTGGCTTAATGTTAATGATGAGACGCCAAAGGATGTGATTTTTACGATATATCTGGCATGCAGCACAAAATTTCTGGCTCAAACAGCAAAAGTCCTCGATAAAAAAACCGATGCTGAATATTACGATAATTTGTTCGAACAGATAAAAAAAGTTTTTACTCGAACTTACGTAGATTCCAACGGTCTTATCAAAGGAGACAGCCAGACAGCTTATGTGATGGCTATAGCAAACGATTTGCTTGATGAGTCGCAGCAAAAAATCGCCGGTGACCGTCTTGTCGAGAAGATAAAGAGCCGAAACTGGCACCTTTCAACCGGTTTTATCGGCACAAAAGACCTTATGCTTGTCCTTGCAAAAATCGGAAGAAACGACATTGCTTACAGGTTGCTGTTCAATGACACTTATCCATCGTGGGGCTTTGAAATTAAAAATGGTGCGACAACAATATGGGAGCGATGGAACGGCTGGACTGCAAAGGACGGATTCGCAGACCCCGGAATGAATTCTTTCGCTCACTATTCTTTTGGTGCAGTTTATCAGTGGATGTGCGAAAATATCGGCGGGATAAAGAATGCTTCGCCCGGATTTAATGACATCATTATTGAGCCCTGCCCAGACAAACGTCTCAAATACGCTAAAACAACGTTCAATTCCATAAATGGAAAAATCGAGACGCACTGGAAGCTTGATAATGACAAGTTCATTTTGAATGTTACAATTCCTGCAAATACAACCGCAACTTTATTTTTACCGGCAAAGTCTCCCTCGTGTGTAACAGAAAGCAATAAGACCATCAGGAAAGCACCTGGTGTGAAATTTTTAAGAATAGAAAATAGCTATGCTGTCCTGAATCTCCAGTCAGGAACGTACAATTTTACTTCGCAAATACCTTGAGGTTTGCTCCAACTTATGCGAATTTACTTAGTTTACGGTCAAAAATATGTGGAGAGCCAGTAAGACGCAAGAATGGCGAAGTCCTTGAAGTTCACGATGCAGTCCTTGTTGATATCATTGGCAGGATTTCCGCGAAGGCACCTTTGCTGATATAAACAGATATTGTCAAAATAAACCTGCCCTGTGCCGCTGACAGGAATTACACCGAGAGAAATTTTCATAATATTATTAAGAGGAGCACCGAACTGCTCGAGGTCGAAATTCATCTGATGCCATCCTGTCTTAACATCAACAGTGCCGCCATTTTCGTTCACGCCATCAACATCGGTAAGAGTATATAAATCGTTAAGCGTTACATACAGGCCGGCAACATTAGTA
>JBFZBH010000235.1:0-3702 GCA_041308525.1 Phycisphaerae bacterium
CGACCTTAATGCGAAAACCTTTATGAACTGATTTTTTCCCTTTACCCAGAAGAATACTGCCTTTCTCGCCTTTTGTCAGGGCGATGAGCTTCAAATTGAATTTATCCAGAAGGTTTTCGAGCAAGATTTCCTCAGTGCCGTGCAGATGCAGCATCTTGCTGACGATTTTCAATTCATCATCGTTGAGTTTCAACACATCGGCAAGCTTCAGCGACGAAACAATTATTTCCCTGTTGTAGAAAGGCTTGCGCAGGTTTATATCGAAGATGCGAATGGAATTTGTTCCGGCAGCCTTCAGAAATCTTCTTATTGTGTTTTTCGAATCTGCGGACCTTTGTGCAAGTGTCCCGAAGCAGACAATGCTCGAGCGATGTGCCAGACGAAGCATCTTGCGATTGAAAGGGATGTGGTCCCACGCAACATTCGGGGCGAATAGATATTCGGGTTTTCCTTTTTTATCGATTTCAACATCTACTTTTCCAGTGGGATGAATTTTATCTATAGAGACATATATTTTGTTTAATCCTGTCCGCTTGAGGGCGGAGAGGATTTCTTTTGCGAGTTCATCTTTGCCGATACTGCCTGCGAAAAAACTTTTGATTCCAAGTGCCTGTGCGTAATATGTAAAATTGACAGGCGCGCCGCCGAGGACTTTTCCTGACGGCAGCATATCCCATAGAGCTTCTCCAAGACCTACAGCGGAACCGGTTTGTTTAGCCATATTTAAATTCGATCCATTAGTTTTTTATTTGGATTTTTGAAGGCATCAATTATCGAATAAAATTTCTGTTTTCAGGGCCTGACCACTTTGAATTTCCAGACTTTTCTGCAAATTAATCACGACCCTGTTATCTTTCATATTGAATGGAGCTTTGTATTTTTTCCCGTTATATTTTACGGTCACTTCTTTTGCTTTTTTGCCTTCAGGCAAATCAAATGCAAGCGTTTGCAGATTGAGCTTGCCCCATTTTACCTCAATTGTTTCAGCCTGGGATTTTTTCTGACGCAATTGAGAGAATGTCCCCCAGCCGGCGGCAGAGGTGAAAGCAGCTCTGAAATTATCTGGTGTTAGTTTCGGGGAGAAAGCGATGTATCCTTTCGGCCCATTGTATTCAAAGCCGCAAGCTGCGGTGAAAATTCCATAACTTGCCATCGAGCGAGCATAATGGCTGCCGCATTCGACCTCATTGAATGGATTTCGTTTAGAGCCATCGTAACGTTCATGAATCGACCGCGTTAGGGCCAAAGCCCTGAAAGTCATATCGTGCCACATCATCAGCGAAGCGGCTGCATATTCGAAGCCGTTCATACACTCATTGAGGTAGCCTGCAAAAAATCTGTCGCCGTGCTGCAGAGCCTCCTCGCCGCCATAGGGCCAGGTACAGCCGATTAACCCTCCTTCGCCGGGCATTGCATACCATCGTCCTTCTTTAAATTTCTCGCGGTATGGCCCGACGTCCGCAGTAAAATTGTATCGCCACAAGTGGCCCAAAGCTGTTGTAACTTTTGTGCCGTCAAGAATTCGGCCGAGGCCGACCTGATAAGCCCAGCTTTGGCCGAGCAGCTGGTCATAATCGCAGCCTTTGAATGTGCCGGGAGAATCCGGATGATTCGGGTCTGGTTCCTGAATGAAATACTCGCCGTTGAAAAGCTTGTTCTCTATATATGTTCGTCCCCGGTCTGCAATATCATGGACATATCGGGCATATTCCCTGTCACCCGTTTCCACGGCCATTGCGCCGGCAGCTCTCAACGCGGCACCATAATAAAGGCTGAGCCAGGTAATCCTGCCGTACCATTTTGCATCGAGGGTGTTGTGCTGGCCTCCGACAAGAATTCCATCTTTGTCTGAATCATAGGTTTCTATCAGGAAGTTCATTGCCTTTTTTACAGCATCATAATTTTTCCGGAGGAAGGAATCGTTTTCGGACATCTGGTGAGCCAGATAAGTCCTGAGCACAATGCCGGATTGTCCATCAACGGCGTCATTGCGGTCGAATTCTCCACGAAAACAAATCCTGCCGTTTTGTGAATCGAAGGAGATTGCAGGATTGAAGTCTACGTGTTCGCGAAGTTTTCTCTCAAGCTGCGGAAACAATCGCCCCATGGCCTGAACATATCCCCATACGTGTGTGCAGGTTCCCGGACAGCAGTAGTTGCCCTCGGAACCGTAAAAACGGCCGTCACCGAAGATGTAACAGGTATTGGTTGCAAGAATAGATGTGTTGAGGAAAGTCCTGTCGAGAAACCAGTGTGGGAGGGTGGAATCGTACCACGTCCTGTGCCACAATCGGGTTTGCTCTGCAAGATTCTTATAGTTGAGGCCTAAATTTTCTGCAACTTCAAGAGCTGAAGAAAATCGCCTTCCATAACTTCGGCCGAGTAACTTTTCTCCGAACTCCTCTAAGTATAGATTTGGAAAATACCAGTTTAAGATAAAAGTTACATTTGTTTTTTCGGCTGGCTTTAATACAAATTCCTTTCCGAGTGAACCGATAAGTTGCTCGCCGGCTTCAAAAGGTTTATTGGCCGAATTTGTTTCATCTCCGGAAAATATCTGAACAGGCAAATTCGAGTCAGTTCTTGAGAATGTATTGCCGGCCTTTTTGTTTTCGTTCAAAATTGCGAGGGCAATTGAGCCGATGTCGGGCCTTTTGTCGAAAGCAATTTTTTCATTTTCAGCATCAGAACGCTCTGTTGCTGCATCGCATAAAATGACTTTCATCTTGGGTGTGCTGATTATTTGATTACGCAATTGTCCTCTTGTGCTGGTTCTGCTGTCAATACAGACAGGGTTTTCAAGCCAGCCGACTAACTTTGCGCTGACTGTATGTTTACTATTGTTCGTAATCGTATAGTTAAATATTGTTGCTGGATAAGTTGAACTTTCCAAATCAAGGGGGATAAAAGGTGAGAAGGCCTCCAGCTTTACTGACACTGGACAGTTGGAATCATAATAGCTGACAAATCCAAGAGGATACTGACCGGAGAATTCGATGTTCGAAAAACCATCTCTGTCCAGGGTCCGCATTTTGGTCAGGCTTTCTGAAGTTACCTGGATTGCAAAACCCTGCTCTATATAGTTGCGGGCTTTATCATTACTGCTCGAACGCTTATATGGATATTGGTATGCCTCAACGATTTTTACATCCCTTGCCCGTTTGTTGTTGAAGATGTCCCAGAACCATAATTTTCCGTCTCCGCCCAGATAGACCTGCCCGGCGGCAATACCGCCAATCGGCATGCCGATATATTCGAAATTGCTGCTGTTGGACTTCTTATATACCTGCGGTTTTCCGCGTTCAGCCAGTGAAAGGATCCATTTGTCGGAAAAATTCTTTACAGTAGGTGTTCTGCCTTCCGAGCCTGCGCATAATTGGGCTTTCACAGAGTTGAAATCATCCCCTTTGCCCGAATCAATCGCGCCTTTAACATTTGTTTTGTCTATGCCGGCACAGAAAGATTGATTTGCTGAAATAAGAAATAAGCTTATTGTTAAAAATACGAATAAAAATTTTATTTTCTTACACTCCACTTAAAAGCCCTCAACCAAATTCAGCGATATACTGAAAAAGTCATTACGAATTATAAATCAATCATCACCTTCATAGTTTTATCTGCCTGCTGTTCGATATATTTGTATGCATCGGCATACTGCTCGAAGGGGAAATGTTTTGTCACCAAAGGCTCAGTAATGATTTT
>JBFZBH010000236.1:0-3686 GCA_041308525.1 Phycisphaerae bacterium
AGCCGCGGCCCGATAAAGCCCGATCCGACAAAGCCTGTAGAATACAAACCGATGTCCAAGGACGAGTTGATGCTTGCTGGCGTTGCTATTCAGCAGCTTCAAACTCGCGATGGACGACCCATCCGAAGAGGTATGGGTGTGATGCCGGGCCCTGTGGATACTTACATTGCATACGGAAAACAATGGGCCAATGTGAGCAATACGCCATTCAGATTATATAAGCACTGGGTGCACGAGGGCGGTATATCGACACCGCTGATTGTTCACTGGCCTGCAGGAATAAAAGATAAAGGTAAACTGCGAAACCAGACAGGTCATTTGATAGATATTATGCCGACCTGTGTCGAGGTAAGCGGGGCAAAGTATCCAACGGATTTCAAGGGCAATAAGATTCAGCCGATGGAGGGAAAGAGCCTGGCAGCGGCGTTCGATAATAAGCCGATAGAGCGCAAAGCGATTTTCTGGGAACACGAAGGCAACCGCGCAGTCAGAATGGGAAATTGGAAGCTTGTTGCGAAAGGTCAAAAAGGAGCGTGGGAGCTTTACGATATGGAAAAAGACCGCACCGAGCTTAATGACCTTGCTCAACAATATCCAAACCAGGCAGAAGAAATGTCTGCGATGTATCAGGAATGGGCCAAACGAACAAAAGTTGTTCCGAAAAAAGCAGCCGCTGCCAAATAGTTATCTGAAATAAAGCGACAGGAATGAATGGAAAAATAAACAGGCGGGAATTTCTAAAACAGGCAGGCATCTCAGCCGCAGCGATGACAGTATCCGGCTGTATGTCAAAAGAGGCACTCAATAAAAAGGCATTACCTGAAAAACCCAACATAATAATGTACATCACAGATGACCACGGGTATGAATTCAGCGGCTGTTACGGAAATGATATTGTCAGGACACCGAACCTCGACAACTTAGCGAAGCAAGGTGTGCGTTTTACGAATGTTTTTGCAGCGTCGCCAACCTGTACGCCATCGAGGTCGGTGATGTACACGGGCTTGATGCCCTTCAGGAACGGGGCGCATCCAAACCACAGCGCCATAAAGCCGGGAGTAAAGGCGCTCCCCTGGTATCTGAAGCAGCAGGGCTATCGTGTTGTCCTTGCGGGCAAGACGCACGTTAATCCTTTTGAGCAGTTCGAATTCGAGCACATCGAGGCCAGCCTGCCCGCAAATCCGAAAATTGTCAGAAATTACAGGCAGGAAGGAATCGATATCCGTGCGGTTGAAAAGCTGATGGCTGAACACAAGCAGAAAAACAGCGGTCAGCCATTATGTTTAATTATTGCTGAATGGGCGCCTCATGCGATGTGGGCAGAGAATAAGGGATTCGACATAAATAAAATAAAACTCCCCGTCTATCTCGTCGATACGCAAAAGACCCGCGAGGCGATGACGCGATATTACAGCGACATTGCAGAAATGGATGAGAGGCTCGGAGAATTTTTGGGGGCAATGAAAAGGCAGGGTTACGAAGAAAACAGTTTATTTATTTATACCGCTGATGAGGGACCGGAATGGCCGCATGCAAAGTGGACGCTTTATGATGCAGGTCTGCGTGTGCCTTTTATAGTTCGATGGCCGAATGTAACCAAGGCAGGCTCAACAAACGATGCTATGATAAGCCTTGTCGATATCACTCCGACATTTATTGATATTGCAGGCGGCAGGCCTCCGCAGGACCTCGACGGCACAAGCTTTCTTGGTGTCCTTAGCGGTTCGGCAAAGAGGCACAGAGAAGAAATTTATGCAGCACATACGCGTGATGGCGAGATGAATTATTATCCCTGCAGATGCATCCGTACGAAAACACATAAATACATCTTGAATTTGTATCCGGAAAATAAGTACACGACACATTTCAGCGAGGCGCCGAATAGAGACCATAAAGAGATTTGGGACACCTGGGTAGAGAAGGCAAAAACGGACAAGGCAGCTCGGGATATTGTCAACGCTTTTTATTATCATCCTGCTGAGGAATTATATGATCTGCGGCGAGACCCTTATGAAATGAAAGACATCGCTGGCGAGCCGGAAAATAAAAGGGTGTTAGAGGAACTTAGGAATAAAGTCAAACAGTGGATGGTCCAGCAAGGAGACGATGGGCCGCAGGAAGTGCAAAGGCGAAGAGACTTTAAGAAGCAAACAGGATGGACACTCTCTGTGGGTAATTGGCAGATAAAGGATGGCTCACTCGTTCCGGACCCAAAGTCGCCTGTGTGCATGCTTTTCGGACCCGAGGAGCAGTGGAAGGACTATGTTTACCAGCTTAGGGCGAAAAAGACCGAAGGCAGCGAGGGATTTTTGATAATGTTCCGCGCTAAGGGAAGGATAAATTATTATCAATGGAACATCGGCGGCTGGAATAATACTGCAAACGCCGTGCAGAACGGCAGAAAAGTATATAGAAAAGAAGGTTCCATCGAAAATGACAAATGGTATGATATCAGGGTCGAGCTGAAGGGCGCAGGCATCAATTGCTTTCTCGATAACCAGCTCGTGCATAATATAATGGATGATAAATTCGAATCAGGCGGGATCGGTTTGGGCTGCAGGGGAACAAAAGCGGAATTCAGGGATATTTCAGTCACTGATGCACAAGGAAAAAAAATTTATGAGTTCAAGTTATAACTATTAAATGGTAATAATTTGAAAGGATTGACTAATGAAACACTTAAAGGAGATTTCAGTAATGTTTATGGCAACCATATTGCTGGCGGGCTGTCAGCCGGAGTCAAAGGAATTGAAGCTGACAAAATTTATCGATAAGCATGTCGCCAGGGTAAAGCCTCTTGCAAAGGAACTGAACCTTGCATACTGGCAGGCGGCCAACACTGGAAAAGAAGAGGATTATGACAAGTCAAGCAGCCTGGAACTGAAGCTCAGAAAGATTTACAGCGACAAGGGAGACTTTGCATTTTTGAAAAGGATGAAGGAATCGAGGCAGATAAAGGACCAGCTGCTGTCGAGGCAGCTTCTGGTCCTTTACAACAGCTACCTTCCAAACCAGATAGAACCGAAACTTACAAAGCAGATTGTGGAGTTGGGGACACAGATAGAGAAAAACTTCAGCACCTTCAGAGGCAAGATCGGAGTCCAGGAGCTGAGCGACAACCAGATACGTGAAATTCTGAAAACGGAGACGAACTCCGCAAAACGAAAAGAAGCATGGGAAGCAAGCAAGCAGGTCGGCGATGTTGTGGCAAAAGACCTGATAAAGCTGGTGAAGCTTCGCAACGAGGCCGCCAGAAAAGTCGGCTTCGATAATTTCCACACGATGCGTCTGACGCTTGGACAGCAGGACGTAAAAGAAGTGGACAAGATTTTCAAGGAGCTTTACGAGCTGACTAACGACCCCTATGCGAAAATGAAGCTGGATTTGGATGAAATCCTGTCTGAAAAATACAGGCTTGATATTATGGGAGTTATGCCCTGGCACTATCACGACCCGTTTTTCCAGGAAACTCCTCTGGTGCTGGAGGTAAACCTCGATAAATATTACGAAGGTAAGGATGTTGTGAAGCTTGCAAGGGAATTCTTTTACGGAATCGATTTGCCTGCAGATACGATAATTGCTCGAAGCGACCTGTTCGAGCGCGAAGGCAAGAACCCTCATGCGTTCAGCTCGGACATCGACAAGGAAGGCGATGTGCGGATACTTTGCAATGTAAAAAATAACGA
>JBFZBH010000237.1:0-3671 GCA_041308525.1 Phycisphaerae bacterium
TGGGTGCTCAATGAGGCGGGCGATTACAGCGGGCCGCCGTATAACAGGGGAGATGCGTATGATTTTTCAGATATTTTTGAAACAAAATATTTCGTGGAGAGGCGAAGGAGGTTTTGGCCGGCGCTTACAGCAGATAAAAACGGAAAGACTATGGGGTATTTTCTTGAGGTATCTTATGACGGCGGGGCAAACTGGAAGCAGTATTTGGGGGCGTTCGAGAACAGGCTCGATGAGTGTGCGATATGGCTGAGCAGCGACAGGCTCGATATCGATACGTGGATTGCGGCACTGAAGGGGATGCTGAAGTTCAGGATGACTGCATCGGTTGTAAGCGATGAGAGATTAAGCTGTGTGTTTGCAGACGGGCCTATCGATTCGATAAGGCCGGTTGTTGACCACATTGTTTTGATGCCAAGCCGGTTTAAGTATCGAAGGGTGAGCGGCAAAAGTATTTTCGCAAATGCCTGCGATGAAAATCTTGGGAAGCCTGATGAAGCGGATGATTCAGCGGCGCTTTATGAATATGTCCGGGGGAAGGCACAGGCTGATTCTCAGATTCTTGAAACGATTGAGGTGCAGACAGGATACCTTATGGCGGATTACCAAGTGGGCGATTGTGTAATCAACAGCCCCGAAAGCAGGGACATATTCGGGCTGCGGAGGGACAATCGAAGTATCGCGGTCATCGAGCAGGTTGAACTGGATTTTGAAAAGCAAAACACGAACCTGAAAATTATTCGCTTTAGAAAGAGATTAATATGAGCAGTGTAAATGTAAATGATAGTGCAGAGGTTTTGGAAAGACTTGCACGGACGGGATTGCCGGCTGCAGAACAGGCGGTTGTGACTTCTCCGGGTTCAATCGCAGCAGCAATGGCGGTGAAGGTCAAGAGTCTTTTGGCTTATAATTTTTACAATGTCCGAGCTGTGCAGATAAATGAGCCGGGGACGATACCGACGGAAATCGGAAGTGATATGACGGCTGTGAATCTTGCGGAGTCTTTTTTGCAGGCAGGTCAGCTTGCTGCCGGGACAATCGTCGTCATTTGCAGGGTCGGGGACAAAAATGTTTTTTATGCGAAGGCGTGAAAACTCGTAAATCGTAATGCGTAAGTCGTAATGCGTATATCGTAGTGCGTAATGCGCAGTGCGTATGTCGCGGGATTTATCGTCAAGTCAATGCGCGAGTGGTGTAATAAAGGCAGGAGGAGAAAAAGATGGCGGAAGAGAATAATAAAGGGTGGCGATTTAACAGGCAGATAGATTTGACTTTTGTTTTGCAGCTATTGTTTCTTGCGTCGCTGATTGTCGGAAGCTGGGTTAATCTTCAAAGGCAGCTTGATTTGCTTCAGAAAGACGTGTCGATTTTGTTGGAGAGTCAGAGGCGTTTTGAGTCAGATGTCGAGCAGCTTTCAGCAAAAACTCTCGAGTATGAATACCGCCTGCGTGCAATGGAAAAAAATCTTGTAAAAAATAATAATGAAATAGCTGACCAATAGAATGAAGAAAATCTTTGTAATCGGAAAATAAAAATATGGATTTATATAATTCTGTGAGAGACGAACTGTGTCATAACGGTGTATGGAAGATAAGTGATGATTTGGAAAGAATATTAAATCGTCAGATTAATCGATTTCCTAAACGTGAGACTAATGATGAGGAAACGAGATATCCTGAAGACAAAGCGAGTATGGGAGCATTTTTGGATAAATTTTTTCCAAGACATTATTTTCAAGTTCAGAACAGTATAATTGAATATATGACGTCAGATGAGTTTGTAGATTTAATTAAAACCGGCACACTGAACATTTTGGATATTGGTTCCGGACCAGCAGTTGCTTCACTGGCAATTACTGACATTCTGGTTGGCGTTCTGAAAACATTGGAGCTTAATAAAATGGTCAGTATAAATTATATACTCAATGATCCGATAAATATATGTCTTGGAGTAGGTAAAGATTTATTAAATTCGTATTTTCTTACACTTAAAAAAGGCAAGACAGGAATTTGCAACAATATCATTCTTGCAATCGCGCAAAAATTTCCTTCTAATGTTAAACAGCTTGCGAGAATCAATAAGAATTATGGTGAGTATTCAATAGTTAATTTTTCTTACGTTGCAACACCATTGAGAGAACAAGAAACCTTAAATGAGATTCGGAATGGTTTTTCACAGATAGAATCGATGTCTAGTCCTAAAGGTAAAATACTGATTCTACAAGATAAATATAAAGAGTCGCTTATTAAATCTATAACAAAAGAAATTGGAGAAAGTTACAAGGAAAAACATTTAAATCAGTATGTTTATTCCTCAGATAATAGTAATGAGGTTCAAAGTTACACTTATTTTGGCTGTCTATATTCACCACAGAATAAAAGCCAACACCGAGCAATTGCGATTTAATTATTCCATACGATACAATTACATTGATTGAGGTTAAAACGGTTTTTAAGGGCGGTGCAAACATCGGGCGTTTCCCTGCATAAGCCGATTGAAATATTTTTATCGAAGCTGCGTATCGCATCAATCAGGAATGAATAGAACTGGATGCGTTTTTGAGGTTCGAATCGCATCTTGAAATCAGAAGCTCCATTCACAAGTAAATAACTGCTGAGAATCTTTCCTCTGTTTCTGTAGGCCTGTTTGATAAGGTTAAAGTGGCCGGGCAAAATTCGAAGCATACCGAGGGTTATGTTTTCAGGGCTTGTCTGGGTCATCATTTTTTTGATAAGCTCGGCATAATCATTCTGCCAGCCGGAATAAATTATACCCGGGTCGATTCGGAACCTGATTCTGTAGCCGGCTTTTTGACAGGCCAAAGCAGAATTGATTCGTTCATCGAAAGATGCGGTGCCAGGCTCGAAAGAATCAATCATTTTTTGGGAATTTAAGCTCCAGGACATTATGGTCTGTCTGTTCGGCGCAAGTTTCAGCAGGTTATCGATGTTGCTGCTTTTTGTAAGGAGCATAAGGTGTGCCCGTGAGAGGTCTGCAAAAAACGGGACTAAAAGAGCTGTCAGGTTTGTTATATGGTCGAGGGCGAGGCTGTCGAGCATCTCTCCCATATTGAAGCTGACAGGTCCGGTGGATTCCTTAAGTGCTTTTCTTATCTGCTTGAACATAATATCGTAATTGGTGTTGACTTTGATGAAGGGTGAGAATTTACGATATACGAAAGCGAGATAGCAGTAAGTGCAGCAATATGGACAGCCGTTCGAAATCGGGACTAATTTGTAATAGGGACGGCAATGAATGCAGGATGTATTTGTCTTGCTGCCTTCGTTTTGTTCAGGAAGGCGGGACGGATTGCCTTCAAAGTATCCGACAAATGACGATGAATGGCCGAGCATAAGAATTCTCTTACCTTTTATCAAAGCTTTAGCCATCGATAGATTCTGCAGCGGATTTATGTTTTGATGTTCAATGAGTTTAACGGGCACGTTCGGGAAAAGGCTTATAATCCGCTTAGCTTCGGGGCAATCGGCGGCTTGTTGCCACAATAGTATTGTTTCTGGTTTAAATTGTTTTGCAATATCCATAATTCATTATTTTTACACTCTTTTTTCTAAGTTGTCAGCAATATTATAAACAAAATTATATTTTAAGGAGAAGAAAAATGAGAAGAATTTTCGCGCTGTGTCTTTTGGTATTTGCAGGAGGGTGCGATAGTT
>JBFZBH010000238.1:0-3618 GCA_041308525.1 Phycisphaerae bacterium
ATAGCCAGCATTGTCGCTGCCATTAAGGTTGCTTTATAAAATTGATTTAACATGGATTTCCTTTTTATAAATGTTTAGTTATCCAGAGATGTGCCGGGACGCTCTTTAAGATTGGACTATTGCCTATGCCCAGACCCTTCTGCATGATGTAAGCATGTGTGCCAAGGGTTTGCTTGGGCTGACCAATCACGAGTTTTGGACGTCCAATCTCGACGCCATTGCGGTAGACTAGCACACGCAGGTCTTTTAATGGTTCAATAAAATTAAGGAGTTGTAATATGAAATCCATACTTATCAGAGCCCTCTCGCTCTTTCTTATCATCATCAGCATCAGCGCGGCTACTGCCGTGGAAATTCGCGAGGAACGGGTGCAGTTCAAACCGGGAGAGACTGGCGCCACCATTAAGGGCCGAATCAAAGGTCGCCAGATCGTTGATTATCGCTTAAGCGTCAAGGCAGGACAGTCGATGGCGGTAATCCTGGAAACCAGTAATCGCTCCAACTATTTCAATATCACGGCGCCGGACGCGGACAGCGCGATGTTCATCGGTTCGACATCCGGAAATCGCTTCGTGGGTGGCTTGTCGAAAGACGGCGAATATACCGTCCGCGTCTATCTGATGTCCAATGCTGGGCGGCGCGGAGAGACGGCCAAATACACTATCAATTTCGCGCTCTCTGCCGATAACCAATCATCCAAGTCGGCTACTCCGTCCGAAACTGGCCCTGAGAAATTTGATGCCTACGGCGAAATCAAGTGCTCTGCCGATAAGCAGACTTTAGACCAGTGGTGCGAGTTCCGAGTCCTACGCGACCTATCCAAACACAGCGCGGAGATATGGATAACGAACATCACCTTTAAGGACGAAGTCCACTACCGTGTGCTTTATTTCGCGGATGGTAAATTTTCGACAAACGACAAAGCCAAGCTGACTTGGCTACGGCAAGACGACAATTGGTGTGTAAGCATCGATGGGCGCGAGTTTTATTTCATCACGGATGCCATGATCTACGGCGGCTAAATGTTTTCTTACGGCAAATTAAGATAGCGGCGCGTGCAGTTTTGATAGCAGGGCAAAATCAAAATTACAAAAACGCCAAGTTCGTTCATTGCAAATTCTATTCAAAAAACCATTGTGAAGGAAATAATCATTTTATTGCCCTCTTGCCATCGCCCTCAAACGGCGAGGAGTTGAAAGAGAGCCTCGCCATTTCATTTTTGAAAACTGTCTAGAACTATCAAAAAAGTTCCTTTTAATTAACAAATTGATCGGCCGGTTTTGGCCAATAGTGCCAGTTGGTTCGCTAGAACCAACTAGCAGATTTCCGTGGGTATGTTACCATTTGAAAATGTGGCCGAGTGGTTCCATTGGGTCGGTTACTGACGCAGGGATTTCTTGATTCTGTCATTGATTTTGATGCCGTGTGACGGGCTTGTCTCGGCCAATTGCAGCCACAGAGCACTCATTGACCAATGTCTGCAAACTGGCTCATTGCAGCCAATCACAGTGGGGTTGACTCAAAAACCCAGCGGACTTTCGCTTCTTTAATTATCCGACTGGGTACGGTGTGAGTGTAGATCATCGTCGTTTTCAAATCGCTGTGGCCGAGCAATTCCTGAATGGTGCGAATTTCGACGTTGGCCTGCAACAGATGGCTGGCAAAGCTTGCGGTAATCTTCGGGGCCGCACCGTATTTATTGCAATAATCCAGATAAAACCGAAACCATTTATGACAATCGCGGCGTTGCTGGTCAGGAACATTGTGCTGATTGAGTTGCGCCTCAAACGACTGACTGAGGGATGCGGGAACGGTTAACTTGATAACCTCCAAAACAGCTATCTGTCTAAATTAGATGATATACAGGCAGGAAAAATCCTTGCTGATCATAAATTTATTGGTGGTGATACAGATTTCATGGTAAATATACGGAAACCATCTAATTACTAGTTAGATTTCTTACTCATCCACCATAAGAGGGATTTAGATGTTTTCAGTTGTTAGGGCAGGATTCGTCGCTGTTATGCTTTCGCTACTCGCTGGTTGTGCTGGAAAAGATTTCGTTCGTCCGAGTTCTGACACATTTAAACTTGGGCAGGCGACGTACACCCAAGTAGTTCAGCAGATGGGTGAGCCACGTAATACAGGGAATGTCTTAATGAACGAGAAGAATGTGAAAACAGCAACCTACGTATACGCTTCAACTGGCGGTGAGCCAGTGGAAGAGGACGTTATTCCGGCGAGGGCTCTATCGTATTACTTCTATAACGACGTTCTCGTTGGATAAGAGTTTATCTCGTCGTTTAAGTCCGACAACTCCAATTTCGACGATTCAAGGATATCGGCCATTTTCAAACAAAAAACAACCCGCGCCGAGGTCATTCAATTGCTTGGAACACCAACTGCGACTTTCGTTTATCCTATGACAAAGCAAACATCAGGCGAAGCTATTGGCTATACCTACCACACCACTCGTGGAGGTGTGTTTAGTGGACTCAAGTTCTTCACAAAGCTTCTGGGCATTGCATTCGATGATAAAGATATAGTCTCAGAAATTGACTATACCACGACCGGAAACAAATAAATTTACAGCTGACAGGCAGCCGACTTCGGTGCCTACCCCTAACCTCCGTCGTTATACCTTGACCAACATAAGGTAAATTACCTGAGAATGGAATATGAAGACCCTCCTAGATAAACAGACAGAGAAAAGTGAAGAGGTATTAAGAGCAATAGCCCATATGCCGACCAAAAGCCTACCCGTTTTAATGGACAATGACTTTGTACGAGGGTTAACAGATGCTGATTTTATGCGTGTCGCCGTGCTGCTCGCGCAAAAGAGCTATGATGAAGGGGGGTGCCCAATTGGCGCTGTTATAATTGATAACTCGACAAGACAAATCGTAGGAAAGGGGCACAACACACTCGTTCAGGAAAACCATCCTTATAACCACGGTGAAACTTCCGCTATTCGAGACGCTGGCCGGATAGACTTTAGCAAGACAACTCTTTTTACCAGCCTGAGTCCGTGTGACATCTGCGCGACGTTAATTTACATGAGAGGGTTTGGTCGCGTGGTCGTAGGAGATGTAACGAACGCGGCCGGTAATGAAGCATTTTTGCAGGAAAGAGGGATTCACGTTGACATTTTAGAGGACAGGCGAGGAATAGAGCTTTACTCCCGATTTCGCTCCGAAAAACCTGACCAAGATTTAGAAGATTGGCAAGGTCTAAGCGCCTTGCAAATGAAGCACAACAAATGAATGCACGAGATTTCGCGCCGTTAGCGTTTGTGGCTGCTTTGATATTCGACTAGCGCGAAACTCGTGATTCATGCGTTGAATGGCAGCTCATTGAAGCCCTGCTGTCATTGAGCGCAAATCTTCAAATGTCGCTTTTGGGTCGACTGCTGTCATAGGCAGCCGGTTACTTTTGTTAATAAATGTTGATAAAAGTTGGCTTTGAAAAATTATAGGTGCGTTTGTGTAGATAAATTATCGCCACTTAAGTCGGTCTGTTTATTGATCAGTATCATTCAAGGCAGCCCTTGAATTGTGGCTACAATACTTCTATGTCCACCCTGATTGCGATGCTCACACAAGTAAATACCTTGCCAGA